>JASHSD010000561.1 GCA_030036985.1 Bryobacteraceae bacterium | reverse complement strand
GGCCCGAAGGCCTGACCCCACAAAAACTACGTGGGTTGCCAATCCGCCAGACCCAGAGGGTGCCCCTACCATCCTGCCCTACACCGGGGAAACTCAAGTAGCAGACGGCAAAACCGTCGGTCTCTACAGACGCTAGAATAAGCTCGGGTGCTACCTACATCGGGCCCGCCGTCCGGAGAGCAATGGACGCTGGTTCGAAACGCCCGCCAATTGTTGACGTTGCGCGGGCCAAGCGGACCTCGCCGAGGGTCCGCCATGGCCGATCTGAGCATTATTCCGAATGGCGCCGTGCTGATCCGCAACGGGATCGTGGACGAGATCGGTCCGGCGCGCCGCGTGGAGAACCTCGCGGGCGCGAGAGACGCGCGCGAGATCGATGCCGCTGGGCGAGTGGTGATGCCCGCATTCGTCGATGCCGATATGGCGCTGGTGAGGCCCGCGTCCACCGATAATTCCCCAATGGACGAATGCCGCGCCTTGCGGCTGATGTCGCGCAGGAAGGCCGAAGCGCGCGCGGCGGCGCTGGCGGCCGAATGGGCGCGCTACGGCTGCGCCACCGTCGGCGCGTACACTCCCTGCGCCACGGATATGAAGAATATCGGCAAGGTGCTGGGCGTTTATCGCGCGCTGAAATTCAGGCCGCTGCGGATTCGTCCGATTTTTTCGCCCGGCGCGGAAGATCCCGACGCGCTCACATCGCGGTGGCTGCCGTCGGTGCTGCGGAACAAACAGGCCGCGATTCTGGAACTGCGCGTGGAGGAATTTCCGGAGCCGGTCCTTCGCCACGTTGCGAACACCGCGGCGGAACTTGGATACGCCATCCGGCTGCGCAGCGCCGCGTCCCCCGATCCGGCGGCGCTTCAATTCGCCTTGTCGGCCGGCGCCATCGCCATCGTGGGTCCGAACGATCGTCAACGCGCGTTCATTTCTCCTCTCGCGGACGCGGGCTGCGTGCGCGTGATTCCGGCGGCGGAGGCCTTCGACAATTCCGCGAACGCCGCGGCGGACATGCGGAAGGCGATCGGAGAAGGCGCGGCCATCGCGATCGCGTCGAGCCATCGGGCCAGAGAAGCCTCTTCGTTCAACATGCAGTTCCTGCTGCATCTGGCTGTCGACCGGCTCGGGCTCACGCCGGAGGAGGCCATCGTGGCGACTACGTGGAATGCCGCGTGCGCCTTGCGTCTGTCGCACGTCACGGGATCAATCGAACCGGGCCGGTCGGCGGATCTGCTGCTGATGGAAGTGCCGGATTACCGCGATCTGGCGCAGCGCGCGGGGCACCATGACGCGAGTCTGGTGATGCTGGCGGGAAACGCGATTTTTGAAGCGTCGGGTAAACCGCCGGCCCGCAGGAATGCCTGGGATTGAAATGCTCTCCGGCGACAAGCGCCCGCGCGAGCGCAGGTGCGGCAGACTGAAGAGTCCGCGCCACACTGCTCCCGGCCTCGCCTCGATAACCCCGACGGACAAGGAACGATCGAATCCGCTATCCTGTCGATGAACCATGCGCCTCCGCGATCCTGCTTTGCTTCTGGTCTTTGCATTCGTCGCGAAGCTTCCCGCGGCGGATCTGAGCGGCGAGGCGATCCTGCGCCTGGCGCTCGACGGCGAGACCCATCAGGAAAAACTGCGGCAGCAGTATATCTGGCACGAGCACGTGGAAAGCGGTCCCGCGAAGGCCGATGGTTCGCGCGCCAAAGTGGAAATCAATCGCGATTTCGACATCACGTTTCTCAATGGCGCCTTCTACCGCCAGCTTGTTGCGGTCAACGGCAAGCCCGTAAAGGCGGGGACCACGGTGAAACAACCACCACGTCACATCGGCGTTCCGCTGGCGGCCGTTCTTTCGGTTATGGACCAGAAACTTCTGCGCGAAGAGGAGATCGACGGGCACAAATACCGGGTCGTGCAGTCGGACCCGAAGAAGAACCCGGCCCCAGCCACACCCGCCGAAACCGAGGCTTTGTCTTACCGGTACACACATTGGATCGACCAGGAGGACAAGTCCGTGCTTCGCGTGGAGTGGGAAGTGATCGGCGCGGGCATCGCGACAAAGCCGGGTTCGCGGGCGACGGTAGTCTTCGCGAAACAAGCGGATTCTGTATGGCTGCCAAAGCGCGCCGAGCTGTTGATCGCGACCGGCGACAGGTTCGGCGCGAAATGGGTCCTTCAGACCAACGACTACTCCGCATACATGAGGTTTACGACGGATACCAGTATTCAATTCGACGCCCCCCGGTAGTGACTGTCCCTCGGATATGATTGCTGGTGAATCCCGCATGACACCAGCCACTTCCGATATCCAGTCCACGCTCAATGAACAGCGCGTCTTCGATCCTCCTTCCGAGTTCAGTTCCAGAGCGCATGTCCAGAGCATGGCCGATTACCAGCGCCTCTATGACGAGGCGGACCGCGATCCCGAAACGTTCTGGGGCAATATCGCGCGGGAACTCGACTGGTTCGAGCCGTGGACGAAGGTTCTCGACTGGAATCCGCCGTGGGCGAAATGGTTCGTCGGCGGCAAGATGAACCTGGCGCATAACTGCCTCGACCGTCACCTGGGCACCTGGCGCGCGAACAAAGCGGCCATTATCTGGGAGTCCGAGCCGGGCGAGGTCCGCACCCTCACCTATCAGCAGTTGCTGTCCGCGGTTTCGAAGTGCGCGAATGTGTTGAAGTCTTTGGGCGTCGGCAAAGGCGACCGCGTGGCCATCTACATGGGCATGACGCCGGAACTGGCGATCGCGATGCTGGCCTGCGCGCGCCTCGGCGCCCCGCATACCGTCATCTTCGGCGGCTTTTCGTCTCAGGCGCTGATCGATCGCATCAACGACGCCCAGTGCACCTGCGTCATCACGCAGGACGGCACATACCGCCGCGGCGCCGAGATCAGGCTGAAGCCGGTGGTGGACGAAGCGCTGACCGGTTGTCCCTCGGTGCGCAATGTGCTGGTCTACCAACGCACGGGAACGTATCAGCACATGCTCCCGGGCCGCGACCACTGGTGGCATGAGCTGATGCCGGTCGCCTCCGACGAGTGCCCGGCGGAGCCCGTCGATTCCGAGCACCCGCTTTATCTGCTTTACACCTCCGGCACCACCGGAAAACCCAAGGGCATCCTGCATACGACCGGTGGTTATGCCGTCTCCACCTACATCACCGCGAAGTGGGTATTCGATCTGAAGGACGAGGACGTTTTCTGGTGCACCGCCGATATCGGCTGGGTGACCGGACACAGCTACGTCGTCTACGGCCCGCTGCAGAACGGCGCGACGGTGCTGATGTACGAAGGCGGCCCCACGCATCCTCAGCCGGACCGCTTCTGGGAGATGATCGATCGGCACAAGGTGACGATCTTCTACACGGCGCCGACGGCCATCCGCGCGCTCATGCGGCTGGGCGAAGGATGGCCGGCGAAGCATTCGATGAAGAGCCTGCGGCTGCTCGGCAGCGTGGGCGAGCCGATCAATCCCGAAGCGTGGATGTGGTATCGCAGCTATATCGGGCATGATCGCTGCCCGATCGTCGATACGTGGTGGCAGACGGAAACGGGCGCCATGATGATCTCTCCGATACCGGGGGCGACGCCGACGAAGCCGGGATCCTGCACGCGTCCGCTGCCGGGGATCAGCGTGGAAGTGGTGACGCGGGATGGGAAGCCGGTACCCGCGGGATCAGGCGGTTATCTGGTGATCCGCAAACCGTGGCCTTCGATGCTGCGGACCATCTACGGCGATCCCAAGCGATATGAGGAGCAGTATTGGTCGCAGGTTCCGGGCGCGTATTTCACCGGCGACGGCGCGCGGCAGGACAAGGACGGCTACATCTGGGTGATGGGCCGCGTGGACGATGTCATTAATGTGTCCGGCCATCGGCTGAGCACGATGGAGGTGGAATCGGCGCTGGTGGCGCACCCGCTGGTTGCCGAGGCCGCGGTGGTGTCGCGGCCGGATGAGATCAAGGGGTCGGCGATTGTCGCTTTCGTGACTCTCCAGGTAGGCAATGAGCCGACGGATGAGTTGAAGAGCGACTTACGCACTTGGGTGGGTAAGGAAATCGGATCCCTGGCCAAGCCGGACGACATCCGGTTCACCGATTCGCTGCCGAAGACCCGCAGTGGGAAAATCATGCGGCGGCTCCTGCGCGAGTTGGCGGGCGGCGGAGAGGTCAAGGGCGATGTCACCACGCTGGAGGATCTCAGCGTGTTGGCCAGGCTTCGCCAGGACGAGGATTGAAGGTCAAACACTCGCTCCCTCACGGTCGCGGCTCGGCAACATTCCGAGCCGCGCGCGCAAACATTCCGAGCCGCGGCTCAGCATACCTTCCGAGCCGCGCGCGCAAGCAAGCGGTTTTCCGTCGGTCTCTCAGGCGCCGGCGGTGGATGCCCAGTCGCGCACGTAGCCCTTTTGCAGCGCGGCCATTTGGGTGCGGGCGTCTTCGAGGCGGTCGGTGGCTGCCAACAGAAGACGTTTCATCAGCGCGTGGCCGAAGCGCGGATCGTCGTCGCAGGCTTTGCGCAGAAGGCCGCCGTCAAAAGACAGCAGGATGGCGCGGGTGAGCGCGCGGGCCTGGAAACGCCGCGCGCCGCGGTCGAGCAGCGCCGACCAGCCGAGGAAATCGCCGGCATGCAGCGTCTGGATGCGGGTGGGTCGTTCCGGTCCCGGCTGTTCCAACGCGATCTCGCCGGAAATGGCGAAGTAGAACTGGCCGGAATCGTCCCTCGGGCGGAAGATCAGGTCTCCCGGCTCGAAGCGGATTTCAATGCCGAGTTGAGTCAGCCTTGCCGCGGCGTGCGGGTCGAGGTCATTGAAGAGCAGCTGTTCCATATTTCGGCCATCATTTTTCCTGAATTTTTTCGAGATACCTGGCCAGGTTATAGATACGCATCCTGCCCAAGTCCTGGTCCCGATCGACCTGCGAGAACACGGGCCCCCAGACAGGCATCTCACGAGTGCCGTGGCCGGCGGTCACGTTTTCCTCACCGGAAATGATCCGCTGGACGCGGGCAAGAGGAAACATGCCGCCTTCCCGAATGCTCAGGCGCGTCAGATCGGGCGATTTGATCTTGAGCCATTCGGTCATGGGTCCCACGCCCTTGCCGTCGATGCCGTGGCAGGTGGCGCAATAGGCCTTGTACAACGTCGCTCCGTCCATCGATTGAACCAAGGGCGACGTGTCGGGATCGATCTTCGGCAGACTTTCACCGTTTTTCCCAGGCGGCGCGGAAGCTGTCAGAAATGAAGCGGTCAGAAATATGACCGGGGCCGTGCAAACCAATAGTGTCAGAATCCCGCGTTGCATGATTCGCTCCTTTTTGACGCGTTCACTTGTGCTATGCGACATCGCGCAATTGCGCCAACTGACCCAAAGCCCCGCCGCTACGGGATGCGTTGGCAGAGATAAACGACGGCCAGCGTCAGGCCGGTCACGGCCTCAAGGACGGTCAGGGATTTTCCCCAGCGGTCGATGGCGTCAAGTTTTCTGAAAATCGTATTTTGCTCTGAAATCAGGCTTTTTTCGCCTTCGCTGAGGTGAATATTTTCGTCTTCGCGGAAGGAGACGAGGTAACGGGCGAGGGCCAGGGCGAGAACGGCGATCGCCAGAACGGCCCAAGCGATGAAGTAGGGTGTGAGTGTCATGGACTGCCTCCGCCCGAACCGGTGCATGTGGGAAGCCGGAAAATCGGAGGCGAAATCCCGAATCAGCCGGTGGCTCAGGTCACTATCCGGATCGGAATCGTAAAGAAAAAGGTGGAACCCGCGTTCGGTTCCGATTCAATCCAGATTCTGCCGCCATGGGCTTCCACGATTTTTCGCGAAAGCGCGAGCCCGATGCCGCTCCCGGGAACGCTTTGGCCGTGCAGCCGGCGGAACATCTCGAAGACCCGATCCAGATACGCCGGTTCGATGCCGATGCCGTTGTCGCACACGGAAAACGTCCATTCATCCGCGGATCGCCTGGCCGAGATATGGATTACCGGTTTCACGCCCTCGCGATGGTATTTGATGGCGTTGGCGATCAGGTTCTGAAAAACGTATTCGAGACGGAGATCCGCCGAAATCTCCGGCAGCGGATCCCAGGCGATTCCCGCGCCGGGCTCCCGGATCGCCGCGTCGAGATTGGCGATTACCCGCGTCATCATCGCCTCGCAATCGAAAGCGACGAACTGACTGCGCACTTCGGCGGCCTGCGAGTAATCGAGCAGACTTTGGATAAAGGAACTCATGCGCGCGGAAGCACCGGTAATGAAGTTGAGGTATCCGGCGGCTTTGGGATTTGCCTGGGCGGTCTCCTGTCCCAGCAGCTCGGCATAGATCGAGATGGTGCGCAGCGGTTCGCGCAGATCGTGCGCCACGCGATAGGAAAACCAGCGCAGCTCCTCGGTCGACCGCAGCAGCGCGTCTTCGGCGCGGCGCGCACGCAGATACGCGTTCACCGTGGCGATCAGAACCGCCGGATCGATCGGCTCGACCAGATAACCGTCGGCGCCCGAATCGAGTCCCAGAACCTGGTGCTTCGCCTGGGTGTTGGACGCCGAGATATGCAGAATAGTGATGGGTCCGGTGCGGGGATTTTCGCGGATTCTGCGGCAAACCTCAATCCCGCTCATATCCGGAAGGTTGACGTCGAGCAGCACGATGATGGGCCGATCGCGCTCGACGGTTTCAAGGGCCTGGCTGCCGGTGCTCGCCTCGAGCACCGGCAGCCCGATCTGCCTGAGTATTCTGGTGCGCGCGTAACGCCCAGGCGCGTAGTCATCGACGTTGAGAATCGGCGGCTCCGGCACGGTTACCTCGATGAGTCGGATGGCGCCAGCACGCCCGATTCGCTCAGGATGCGCGCGAGCACGCCTGCGGCCGCCGCGTTTCCGAGATCTTCCTTGCCGACGATCGACACAGCGCTCTCCATCAGCCGGCTTCGCTCCCGTTCCGACAACATCCTTGAAGTGATTATAGCCACCGGAATGTCGCGCGAGCGCGGCTCCCGCTTCAGCCGATCCAGCACTTCATAACCGGTCATATCGGGCATGGTGAGGTCGAGGAAAATCATGTCGGGTGGACTTTCGAGAGCGGAGCGAACGGCTTCCTCGCCGCCGCCGGCCTCGGTGACCGCAACGGGCAGTTTGCGCAGATGCTGGCGCACGAGATAGCGGTCGAGTTCGTTATCGTCGACGATCAGGACGCGCGGACCCGCGGGCTTGCCCGCAAGAGCGCGCAATTGTTCGAGCAGAGCCTCCCGGTCGGCGGGCTTGACGAGGTACGCGTCCGCGCCGAGATGAAAGGCCTTGGCCTGGTCTTCGATGGTGCTGAGAACGATAACCGGAATGTCCTTGGCGCCCGGTTGCTCCTTCAGTTTCGCGAGGAAGGTCCAGGAGTCTTCCGACCGCAAAACAATATCGAGGACGATGGCGCGGGGATGAATCCGATCCAGAACGTCCTGGGCTTCGCGCGTGGTGGTGGCGGGAACAACCTGAAATCCCGAACCTCTCAGCCAGCTCCGGTACGCCATCATCATTTCCGGGCTGTCCTCGAGGATCAGTATCGGGAGGCTTTGTGAATCGGGTGTCCATTCCTCGCGGAGGGGAAGCTTCTCTTCGCCGGCTTCGCGATAGCGCATGGGGACGCGAACGGTGAACGTGGAACCCGCGCCGGGCATGCTGCGCACTCCGACCTCGCCCCCGAGAAACGTCGCCAGTCTTTTCGACAACGGCAAGCCGAGCCCGGTGCCCTTGAATCGGCGTTGAATCGGATTATCCAGCTGGACGAAGTCCTGGAAAATCAGTTCCTGATGTTCGGGCGCGATGCCGATACCGGTGTCGGCGACCGAGAACTCGACATCCGTGTCGTCGACGATATGGGCGGCCACGCGAACCTCGCCTCTCTCGGTAAACTTCAGCGCGTTCGAAATGAAGTTGCGCAGAATCTGCGAGATCTTGCCCTCGTCCGTGTAAAGCAGGGGGATCTCCGCAGCGTCTTCGAAGACCAGGTCCACCGACT
>JASHSD010000560.1 GCA_030036985.1 Bryobacteraceae bacterium | reverse complement strand
ATGCCCGGCAGAATCGCATTGCGTCCCGCGGTGAAAAACGGCGACGCGAACATCAGCATCGCGCTCAGCAGAAAGAGCAGTGTCGGCGCGTTTTGATGGATGCAGAGGATGAACCCGATCGCGATCAGCGTGCGCGTCAGATCGCTCGCGATCATGATCCGCTTGCGGTTCATGCGGTCGAGCAGCACGCCCGCGATGGGTCCCGCCGCCAGCATCGGCACGGCGCGCGACAGAAAGACTCCGGTCACCACCAGGCCCGGATCCTTGTGCTGCATCGCGAGACTCATCACCGCGATGTTGTTGAAGTGGTCGCCCACTTCGCTCACCACCTGTCCGCACCAGAGGAACCGGTAATTCCGGTTCGTCCGGAGCAACTGGGTAAATGCGCTCAACGAACCTCTTGCGTACGCACGGTGACGTGGCGCATGAACTCGTCATCGATCTCATAGCCGAACCCGGGCTCGTCGCGAATCGCAATCGTGCCCTTCGGGGTAATCTCAACCGGAGGCGAAATGATATCGCGCTTCCAATATCGATTGCTCGCCGAAACGTCGCCGGGCAACGTGAAATTCGGCAGCGTGGCCAGCGCGATGTTGTGCGCGCGTCCGATGCCGGCTTCCAGCATGCCGCCGCACCACACCGGAATGCCCCTCACCTCGCAGACATCGTGCAGCCGCTTCGCCTCGGCGAAACCGCCCACGCGCCCGAGTTTGATATTGATAATCCCGCAGGCCTTCATCGTGATGGCCTGTTCCGCATGATGCGCGGACCGGATGCATTCATCGAGACAGATCGGCGTGTGCAGTTGCGGCTGCAGCGCGGCGTGATCGATGATGTCGTCGTGCGCCAGCGGCTGCTCGATCATCATCAGGTAGAAATCGTCGAGCTGCTTCAGCCGCGCCGCGTCGTGCAGCATGTACGCGGAGTTGGCGTCGGCCATCAGGCGGATGGAAGGAAAGCGCTCACGGATGCGCCCGACCACATCGACATCCCAGCCCGGCTTGATCTTCATCTTGATGCGCTGGTAGCCGTCGCCGAGTTCGCGTTCGATTTTCTCGACCAACTGCTCCACCGAATCCTGAATGCCGATGGACACGCCGCAGGGAATCTCCCGCCGCGCCCCACCGCCGATCTCCCTCCACAGCGGATTGCCGTGACGCCGAGCCTGCAAGTCCCAGACCGCCGCTTCCACTCCGCCGCGCGCCATATTGTGGCCGCGAATATGGCGCGTCAGCCCATCGACCTCCGTGGCAGCTTCGATTTCGCGCCCCACCAATCTCGGTGCAACGTAATCCCGCGCGATGATCCACGCCGATTCCGTCCACTCCTCGTTATAGAAAGGATGCTCGCCCGCCGTGATCTCGCCCCAACCGGAAAGCCCATCCGATTTCACCTCGACAATGACGATCTGCCGCTCGTATGTCCGGCTGAAACTGGTCTCGAAGAAATGGACCAGCGGCATCCGAAGCAGCCGCAGCACGATCCCCTCAATCTTCAAAACAAGCCCCCCTGTGCCGCGCGGTTTTTTGTGGGGTCAGGCCTTCGGGCCTGCCGCCGGGCTTCCGCCGGCGCGATGCTCAACAGAACCCCACCGTTGGGCCCGAAATTTGACCTTATTCCAGGCCGCCCGGAAGGGCGGCTGCAGCGCGGAAGCGCTGGCCCCACAAGGAAGGCCATAAAAACGAGCGGCATTGGATTGGCAATTCATCGGCCGCAGACTACCAGTCTCTTCCGAAAATGGCCGGAAATCGTTGACTCTACGATGCTGCCGTTGGCCATTTTTATGCTCCGTCGTGAGCCGAACGGCACATCGCGATGACTGCCCTACAAACCCAACAAGTAGCATCCATTTTCCATCCCGATCACCGCGAGCCCGCGCGCAAAGCAGCTCTGGAACCGGTCCGCGATCTCACTCTGTTTCACGCGCGCTTCATTGATATCCGCCGGCACACAAATCTTCTCGACCACCTCGCCGCGAGCGCGCGGTTTCCGAATCCACCATTCCGCCACACATCGATCCGTCGGCAGCCCGCCATGCAGATGGCTCGAAGACACCCCGTACTGATTCCGCACATACCGCCGGACAATCGCGCCCAGCTTCTCGATATTGAAATACGCGTTCTTCAACTCCAGCGGATCGAAGGTCCATTCGATCAAATCGATCCCACGCGCCAGAGCGTCCTCGCGCTGACGCAGCTTCAACTCACGCCCCAGACCCGCGTCCCGATACTCGGGCAAAACGCCCAGCATATGGCTGTGCAGGTACGGCTTCAAAGGCTCCTTGAGGCCCGGTATCGCGAGGCAGAACGCCACCATCTTTTGGTCCGGCCGCTCATCCGCAAACGCGCCCAGCAACTGCCCGCCGATCTTCGTCGCCACCACCATCATGCGGAAGGGAAGCAGGTCGGCGTCCTCGAATCCCCAGATCGTTTTCTGCAGCGCGACGGCTTCGCGCAGCTCCGCTTCGGTCGAGAGCTCGCGAATCGGGTTCACCCTTTCGCCTCCTGCCAAAGCGCTTCCAGTTCTTCGATCGGCGTGCCGTTGACCTCTTTCCCCTGCGCCGCCAGACGCCGCTCCACATGTCCGAAACGCTGCCGGAACTTGGCGTTCGTGCGCCGCAGCGCCTGCTCCGGATCCACCTTCACGAACCGCGCCAGGTTCACCAGCACGAACAACAGATCGCCCAACTCGTCCTCGATCTGGTCGTGCGATCCACGCTCGCATGCCTGCGCGAACTCGGCGCGTTCCTCATCCAGCTTCTCCAGAACCTCATCCGCGTTGCGCCAATCGAAGCCTGCGCGAGCGGCGCGGGAAGCGATCTGCTGCGCTTCGACCAGCGCCGGCAAGGCCCGCGGAACGCTTACCAGCAAGCCCTGCGGAGCCGCGGGCTTCTGTTTCCGCTCTTCAGCTTTGATCTCATCCCATCGCTTGATGACTTCGTCGCCGGTGCGCGCCGTGCCATCCGCGAAGACATGCGGATGCCGCCGGATCAGCTTTTCG
>JASHSD010000559.1 GCA_030036985.1 Bryobacteraceae bacterium | reverse complement strand
CGCTCCGCCTGAGCAGGGGCGCTTTCCTCAACGAAGCCGACGTGCTGCAAAAGCGCAACTGGCTGCTCAAGCCGCGCAGCAAAGTCTACGTCATCGTTCCTCCCCAGCACCGCAATTCCGGGAGTCCGCCGCCCGCCTCCTTCATCGACGAACTGATGCGCCGCGAGAAGATGTCCTATTACGTGGGCCTGCTGACGGCGGCCGGGCTGCACGGCTCGTCCCACCGGGCGGTCGCTGAGTTCCAAGTCGCGACAAATCGGCAGATGCGCTACGCGCTGCAGGCCGGCCCCCAGAGAATCGTCTTTTTTACCAAAAGCAATATGCCGGCCTTTCGCCCGGGAATCGAAAAGCGGGCAACCGAGGCCGGGAAGATAGCTATCTCTTCGGTCGAGCTGACGCTCTTCGATCTTCTGCACTTCCCCCACGCGAACAGCGATCTCGACACACTGCTGACCGTCGTCTCGTGCATCGGTCCGAAGCTCGATCCTCAGCGCATGGAAGTTATGGCACGGCACTTCGAGCAACCGACCCTGCAACGGGCCGGATATCTCCTGGACCGATTGGGGTTCGCCAACCATGCGGAAAGGCTGCACGGCATGTTAACTCATGGCCCGAAAATCCACTGGGCCTGGCTGAACCATTTTCCGTCGTGCGGCGCGGATGCCGCTCCCGAGATCCAGGTTCGCGACCGGCGCTGGCTGATATTGGTCCGCCGCGATCCGAAGCGAGATGGGTGACGGCTAAATTGTGCAAAGGTCTCGGCCCGGCCGGCGAGGAAACAGGACAAATCGGAATTTCGATGCTAAAGCAGGGATCGTCTTGGGGCCGGGCCGTTCTATAATTCCGGTCTGCCCGCCATGGCCGAATCCGATGTGCGCGACTTCCTCATGCAGGCCCTCTTTCAGGGCTTCGGAGCGCCGGGCTCGTTATGCGTTTTCTCTGCGCAGGCGAGTGCACGCAGAAAGAGCCAAGTGTCTCTGCACTCGCTGCGCTCGTGCAACCGGGCGGGGGCCGTCAAGGGCGTTGAGCGTTCCTCTGCGCGAGTGCTCGCGCAACCGGGCAGATCGAGTACCATCCGGACCGTGGCGAGGCGCTTCGATAGCGCATCGCCGCCTGACCCGATCACTCGTACCCCGGCTGCCAGTTCCACATGGAGCCGGCCTCGAAAATCATAACGCGGTTGTTCCAATCGCCGACGAACAACCGTCCGCTGCCGGGATCGTAGTATACGGAGGCAGCACCATCCAGGCCCGATTGGGTGAGGTCGATCCCGGCGGCTTGATTCTGTCCGGTGGTGAAATTGGCTTGGCCCAAAACGAAGGAAGCATTCTCGCCGTTGGCGATGACGCTGGGCCCGACATTGAATTCCAGCACGCGGCTGTTCTGCACATCCGCCACGAACAACCGGCTGTTGGTAGCGTCGTAGGAGACGCCGTAGGGGTCATCCAGCCCCGCCTGGGTGGTGGCGGTGCCGTGGGCGGTGAAACTCGACTGGCCCAGCACATAAGACGCATTCTCGCCGTTACTGATGCTGCCGGGCGCGACATTGAACACCGTCACGCGGTTGTTGGTGCAGTCGGCGACGAACAGCCGTTCGTTCACGGGATCGAAGGCAAGGTCCACGGGATTGTCCATCCCCGACTGGCTCGCGGCGGCGGTTTTGCTGGTGAATGCGGTGGCGCTCGGCTGGCCCAATTCATAGGACGCGTTCATGCCGTTGCTGACGCTGCCGGTGCTGTAGACCAGCACCCGGTTGTTGCCGCTGTCCGCGACGAATAATCGGTTATTCACGGCGTCGTAGGCGGCGCCATAGGGATTGTTTACGTACGATTGCGTGGTGCCGCTGGCGCCGCCGAGATAATTGGACGCGCTCATGCCGGTCGCGAGCGACGCGGTGCTGAATATGTCTATATAATCGGCGCCGCTATCTACTACGAACAGACGCTGGTTCGCGGTATCGACCGCAAGACCGGTGATGTTCTCGAATTCTGCCGGGAAGTAGCCGTTGCCGTTGGCGCCTTGCAAGCTGGTCTGGCCGATCACATAACTCGCGGTATGGCCGCCGGAGGCGGAGGAGATGGAATTGTCGGTATTGAGGGCATAGACCAGCACCCGGTTGTTGCCCTGGTCCGCCACATAGAGATAGTGATGCACTCCATCCAAAGCGGCGACCGGGGATTCGCCATCATACTCATTGGCATTGAACCCGAGCGCGGTCGGGCCGTTGTTGGGGCCGCTCGCGGTCCACAAATCGGTCGCGGTCGAGGAGGGACTCGTGTATTCGCCGAGTTCGTCACTCGCGTTTTCGCCATTGGCGATGCTGGTCGGGGCGACGTTGAATTGCATCACGCGGTTGTTATTGCTGTCGTCGACGTAAAGCAGATCGTTGGTCGAGTCGAAGGCGGCGCCGGCGGGGGTGTTCAAGTCCGACTGGCTGGCGCTCCCGCCCTGGTTCGCGCTCGCGCCGGTGAAACCGGTCTGCCCCAGCACATAGGACGCCGCCTCGTTACTGACCGGGTTGCCGGGATTGTTGGCGTTGAAGACGAGCACGCGGTTGTTGGCCATGTCGGCCACGTAGAGGTGGGCGCTGACCGGGTCGTAGGTCATGAGGGTGTTTACGCCAGGTGTGCCTGCGCAGAGGCTCAGCGCCGACTGCGACAGGCTGGCGGGATTTTGCGCAAAATTCGTCGCCCCCAGCACAAAATCGGCGCTGGCGCTGTTGGCGGGAAGCGCGCCGGGCGCGGCGTTATATTCCACAATATTTCCGGCGGTACAGTTGGCGACGAACAGCCAGCCGTCGACGGGGTCATAAGTCACGCCGGTGGGACCGCACATGCCCGTCTGACTGAACGCGCAGGTATGGGCCGTGAAGCTTCCCTGTCCGATCACGGCGCTCGCGTTTTCGCCGGAACTCAGGCTCGAGGTGCTGTACTCCAGCACCCGGTTATTGTCCTCGTCCGCGACGAACAGCCGCTGGTTCGTGCTGTCATAGGAAAGGCTGATCGGCTCATCCATTCCCGCCTGGGTATCGGCGGCGGTCTTGGCCGTATAACTCGACTGGCCGAGCACGTAGGAGGCGTTTTCGCCGTTGCTGATGCTCCCCGTCGCGACATTGAACACCATCACCCGGTTGTTGGTGTAATCCGCCACGTAGAGTCTGTTGTTTACGGAATCGTAGCCGACGTCGGCGGGGCCATTGAGGCCCGACTGGGTCGTGGCGGCGGTCTGGCTGGTGAAGGCCGTGCCGCTCGGCTGGCCCAGCTCATAAGAGGCGTTCTCGCCGTTGCTGAGGCTTGCGGTGCTGAAAACCATCACGCGGTTGTTGCTGCTATCCGCCACAAACAGCCGCTGGTTCGCGGTATCGATGGCGAGGCCCTCGGGTTTGCCGAGGGTCGACTGGGTGGTGGCGCCGTTTTGGCCCCCGAAGCCGGCCTGGCCCAGCACATAAGATGCGGTATGGCCGCCCGACGCCGTGGAGAGCGTATTGCTGCTGGTCAGCGCATAGACCAAAACGCGGCCGTTGTCGGTATCCGACACGTAGAGATAATGGTGGACGGTATCGATCGCGACGCCAAAGGGCTGGTAAAACCCGAGATCGTTCGGACCGTTGTTGGGGCCGTTCTGGGTCCATTCCACCGTCGCGCTTGAGGCGGCGCTGCTGTATTCGCCGAGTTCGTCGGTCGCGCTTTCGCCGTCGCC
>JASHSD010000558.1 GCA_030036985.1 Bryobacteraceae bacterium | reverse complement strand
CCTCGATGAGTGGTGTCGCCAGACGATGCGTTCCCACATCGAGCCAATGAAGAAAATCGCCCGGTCGCTGAGAATCTACCGGGAACTGATCCTGAATTACTTCCGCGCTCAGAAACTGCTTTCCCGCGGCGTCGTCGAGGGCCTGAACGACAAGGCCAAAGTCACCATGAGAAAAGCCTGCGGGTTCAGGACGTTCCGGGTCCTCGAACTCGCGCTCTATCACTCACTTGGCAAACTGCCGGAACCGGAAACCACCCACGATTTTTTCTGACCAATCTGAAAAAGCAAAGGCCGCAGGGGATTGTTTCCCAGCGGCCCTTGGGTCGACAGCACGCTGCCGATAGGTGGACTGCGGCCCGCTTATGGTAATGTTTCTTTTTTTCGGGCGCCTGGGCTCGTTGGCCGGCTTCACAGGCCTGAAGCCTGCTTTAGCCTGTGCCACCATTCTGCCGGCCAGGACAATGTGGAAACCCAAGGGCCTGCCCGAAGGCCGGCTTGCAGGGCCGAAGCCCTGGCCCCACATTTTTCGGCGAAATGTTTCGATGGTTCACACGCTTTTCATCGATTCGTTACGCTGGTCGGCTACAAGTCGGTTATGAGATGCGCGGCGCTCCGTATTCTGCGGCGCCTCACGGTCGCTTCGATCCGGCGGGCGGAAGCCATCGCGCTGCTCTTCGGCCGCAGGCCCTGGAAGATCGACAAATTCAATCGGCTGATCCATGCGGACGTGCAGACGGCGGTGCGAACCATCCGCTCCGCAAGCGTCATCGTAGGCATTCCGTTCCACAGAGAAGCCGGCAATATAGCGGCTCTGGTCGAGAAGACGCAGCGCGACCTCGAATCGCGCTCGCTGGATGCCGCCGTGGTTATCGTCGGCGAACGCAAGACGCGCTCCGTGCTGATGGGCGCCGACGTGGCGGTCGCCAACTACATCCGGCGTATCGATGAAGACGACGCTATCATCCACCTGTGGGACCGGCTGATGTTCGGAGCGGTATTTCGAAAATGGATTGCCTTTCGTCATGGCGGCGATTATGCGATTTCGCGCAAAATCGTGCCCGGAATTCTGGGCGATCCGTCGATTATGCGCGAGCGGGCTTACACCATGGACAGCGCCGTGATGGCGCATGTGGTGCGCCGGGGCGGCCGCATCGAACCGGTCTGGTTGAGCGCAAAAGAGCATGAGCCGATCACGCGGCTCAACCTGTTCAATCGGCTGCAGAGCCTGGTCCACTCGGTTTTTGACGACGTCGATGCGCATCTTTCGGTGGTCCTGACGCTCTCGCGTAAAGCGGCGTTGGTCCAGCCTCCCGAGGTTCCTGTCACGACAAGCCGCATGCGCGATCTGATCGGCGCCGAGTTTCGCCAGGACCTCCATCGCGACATGGCTATGCGCTTTCGCGCGGCCGCGGACGATATCAGAAAAACTCTCGGCACGACGGCTTGCGAGCGCTTTTCCAGAATCGCGAACGACCTTCCGACGGAGCAGGTCGTTCTGTCGCCTCAGCATTGGTCGAAGGCCACTTTTCGATTGCTGGCGCGCTATGTGCGATCGCGCGACGGTGCGAAGAAAGCGAGACTGGCGCGGGCCTGTGTACCGATTCTGGAAGGCGGGATACTGGACTTTCTCAACCGCACTTACGATCTCGCCTATGGCGATGCGCTCCATGTTCTTGACACTGAGTACCTGCCTGTTTTTCAGCGCAATTGGGAGTCGCTCTCCGGGCGGCTCCTGCTTTACCGGCTTTCTTTGCTGCGAAGATGGCCGGTTCGCATGGCCATTCGATTCGGGAATGTGATAGGGCGGCTTTGCACAAGCATCCGGGCGGGCGGCGGTCTATGATGAATGAACATGAGACTGGAGACTTCGATGACGAGAATCTTTGCCGCCACGCTGCTGCTCGCGAGCGCCGCGTATGGTCAGGTGTCGCTGAATTCGGTGCGGGTCGGGGCAAAAGACACCGTTGCGCTGGCGAAGTTTTATGAGACCGCGTTCGGGATGCAGGAGGTGAATCGCATCAACTCGCCGGCCGGACCCGAGGTCTTCGTGAACTTCGGCGCGACGGCCGACGCCGCGAAGGCGAACAAAGCCGAGCCGATCGTGATCATGCATCGCGACTCCGACGATCTGAAGGACCCGATCCCGCACGTGATCCTCAACGTGAAGGACATGACTGCGACGGTCGCGGCGGTCAAGGCGGCGGGCGGATCGATGGCGGGCGATCCGCGTCCGTTCGGGAATACCGGCATCGTCATCGGGATTGCGGTCGATCCGGCGGGCAACCGGATTGAGATGATTCAGCGGCCGCGATAGTTGCAGACGCGACTGAAGTCGCGTGTCCAAATCGCCTGAGGCGAACCGTGGCGCGCGCACTCTTGCGCGCCGCGTCCCGACTCTTCGGGACGCCTGCTTCGCCCCGCCAAAAGTGCCCGGAGGAGTCCGGGCACCGCAGACTAAGAGTCTGCGCCACGAGGGCGGGGAAGCGGTCAGTTTGAATCGGCGGCGGGCCGGGGACCGTAGTGCGGCATCGGGAGGTCGGCTTCGTACGCTCCGAGATCCGGCGCGCGGCCGGTGAAATCGTCGTTGATCGTCGGCAGCGCCACGCCCGCATCTATCGCCGCCGATCCCGGCCGCAGGCGAAAGTCGAAATCGTCGGGCTTATAGAGATGCTGCGGATCGGATTTATCCGGCGCCCGCACGTTCACGAAAACATCGTAATCGACGAGCACGCTGTGCTTCTCCTGACCCGTCGTGTCGCTCAATTCCTTCAGCGATTTGAAGCGCCGCGTCGTCTGCGGGCCTTTGAAATCGGCCGCTTTCTCGAACGGCGGCGAGTTCCACTCGAACGCGTCGGCCACGTTCGGATTCGGGCGGAGGCCGTTGTAGTCGGAACTGGAGTAATTCGTGAACGTGCGCAGATTCAGCACGGGGTCGGCGTAACCGTCGCCGAGGATCAGATTGTTGCGGAAATGGACGTTCGACGCGGGACCCATCAGGCGTCCCTGGCCGATGAACGTGTTCTGATAGACCAGCACGCCCGCGGGCGTGTCCACGAATTTCAAGGGCCCGCCGGTCGTGGCGTCGTATACGAGGTTCTGGTAGAAATACACCGGACCGCCGAAGATCGGCTGCGCGCTCAGCGCCCCGCCCGCCGAATTGAAACAGCGATTGCGGAAGACGCGGATGTTGTGCGCGCCGCCATCGGCTTCGATGCAGTTATCGGCCATGTTGGTGAAATCGTTGTTGTAGAGATCGATCGCGACCGGCGTGCGGTCCGGCAGTTCGTTCGGCGTGCCGTCGGGATCGCCGTAGGTCGCGATATCGATGCCATCGTGCCAGTTCGCGGCGTAGTTGTACGCGACCACGTGGCCCTGGCCGTAAACCTTCACCGCATACTCGGAAGTGATCGGCGCCGGATAGCCCGGAAACTTCGCCCACACCGCGGGCGTGTACCAGCTCTGCAGCTTGTTCGGATCGTGGCGGCCGATGAAAACGTTATCGGCGATGTAGAAATCCTTCGAGCCCGACCATTCGGCCTGCACGCCGCGGCCGATGTTTTCGAGACGCGAATGCTTCAGCGTGAAGCCGCTCGCGCCGGCGATGTTCTTCAGGCCGACCAGAAACGCGACATTCGTATTGCGCACCGTGATGCCTTCGAAATAGTTGTAGTTCGCGGCCATCAGGTTGAACAGATTCTGATTGCCGTCGCCATCGAAAATCGCCTCGCCGTCGCCCGCGCCTTTGATAACGATGGGCCGGGCCGCGGTGCCGCTCTGCGTCAGATAGTAGGTGCCGTCGAACGGCGTTCCGTACGCCGGCTTGGTCCGGTCGAATCCGCCGTAGATGAACCGGTTGTCCTTATAGAGGCCGGCATGCACCAGAATGATGTCGCCGGGTTCGACGCGCGGCGGCATGATATTCGAGTGATCGGATTCGTCGGAGCCCATGTAGTACGCGGCCAGCAGTCCGGTAAACGCCGGCTGCTGTTTGGCGCCTTTGTATCCAAACGGGTAGACGTGATAAACATGGCCGCCCTCGGCGGGCCGCGGTTCCGCGCGCGTGCGCACGGTAACGGTTCGCTCGGCCTTCCCCTTCACGCCATCCGGATCGGAAAGAACGAAACGGCATTCGTACGCGGTGTCGGGCGCGAGATTCAGCAGGCTGCCCGTAAACATGTTCGGGGCGACATAGTTGTTGAAGTGGCCGCCGCCATCCCGCGGCGC
>JASHSD010000557.1 GCA_030036985.1 Bryobacteraceae bacterium | reverse complement strand
GCCGGTCGAGGCGCCGCGCCGCCGCTGATGCTCCCCGCTTATTGCCGCGTCGCCATGGTGCTGACGCCGTCCTCCGATTCGCATATTGAGATGGAGTTGTGGCTGCCGGAATCCGCCGACTGGAACGGCAAATTCCAGGCTGTCGGCAATGGCGGTTGGGCCGGATCCATTACGTTCCCTGCTATGGCGCAGGCATTGCGCGAAGGCTATGCCACCGCGTCCAACGACACCGGCCACACCGGCGGGGACCCGAAGTTCGGCCTCGGCCATACCGAAAAACTGGTCGATTTCGCGTGGCGCGCCAACCATGAAATGACGGTGCAGTCGAAAGCCATCATCACCTCGTATTACGGCAAGGCTTCAAGGATCAATTACTGGAATGGCTGCTCCACCGGCGGGCGTCAGGGCCTGATGGAAGCGCAGAAATTCCCCGCCGATTTCGACGCAGTGATTGCCGGCGCGCCCGCCAACTGGCAGACGCATCTGCATGCCTGGGATATGAACGTCGCCGTCACCGCGATCAAAAATCCCGGGATGTTCATGACGCGAGGCAAGCTGGCCACGCTGCACAAAGCCGTCATGGATCAGTGCGACAAGCTGGACGGCGTCAAAGACGGTCTGCTGAACGATCCGCGCAAATGCAAATTCGATCCCTCCGTGCTGCTCTGCAAAGGCGCCGATTCCGATTCGTGCCTCACCGCGGAACAGGTCGCGGGCACGAAGCTCGTATACGCGCCCGCAATAAAGAAGGATGGAACATTCATTTTCCCCGGCAAGGAACCGGGCAGCGAACTGGTGTGGACGCAACTGAACCCCATCAAAGAGCCGGTTTCGCTGATCCTCGGAACGTTCCAGGTCGCGACCTATCAGGACGCCAACTGGGACTGGCGCAACTACGATCTGGATCGCGATGTCGCGGCCGCCGACGAGAAGTTCGGCTACGTGAACGTGCCTTACGACCTCTCCGCGTTCAAGGCGCGCGGCGGCAAGCTGCTGCTCTATCATGGGTGGGACGATACCGCGATTTCGCCCGAAAATACCATCAATTATTACGAAAATGTGCTGCATAAAATGGGGCCGAGGCAGGAGAGCTGGATGCGCCTCTACATGATTCCGGGCATGAATCATTGCCAGGGCGGCGTGGGCACGGATCAGTTCAACAAGATGGCGGTGATGGAGCGCTGGCGCGAAGGCAACACGGCCCCCGAGGCGATCGTGGCCTCACATGTCTCCGGCAACACCGTGGACATGACGCGTCCGCTGTGCCCCTATCCGCAGGTGGCGACTTACAAGGGCGTCGGCAGCACTAACGACGCTACAAACTTCAGCTGCAAGCTGCCGCAATGACACTGCTTCTCCGCATCACAATGGCCGGGTTCGGCGTGGCCGCGGCGATAGCCTATGCACAAACGCCGGCGGCTCCCGCTTCGTCGCCATGTTCTGAGCCGAATCTGCCCGCGCTCGCCTATACGACCGTGACCCTTGTTGAACCCGTGGCCGCCGGTCCTTATAAGCCGCCCGCACAGAATGCGGATGGCGGCGGCGTGGCTCCCGGCCCCGCCGGAGCCGGTCCCGCACGAGGTGGTCCCGCGCGCGGCGGGCGGGGAGGTCCGCAGGCGCCGCCGCTGATGCTTCCGGCCTACTGCCGCGTGGCCGCAACGATAGCGCCCACAGCCGATTCGGACATCAAAATGGAAGTCTGGCTGCCGACCGACACCTGGAACGGCAAACTCGAGGTGGTCGGCAACGGCGGCTGGGCGGGCGTCATCAGCTACGCCGCCATGGCGCAGGCGGTCAAAGAAGGTTATGCGGCCGCTTCCACGGATACGGGCCATCAGGGCGGCAACGGGATGTTCGCCTTGGGTCATCCCGAGAAAATCGTCGATTTCGGCTATCGCGCCGTCCATCTGACGACCGTGAATGCGAAGGATTTCGCCACCGGATTTTACGGAAAAATCCCGAAATATTCCTACTGGAACGGCTGCTCGACCGGGGGACGCCAGGGTCTCGTCGAGGTGACCAGATACCCGGAGGATTTTGACGGCGTGGTCGCGGGCGCGCCCGCCAATCCGCACATCCATCTGCATGCAGCGAGCGTCGAACGCGCTATCGAGGAAATCAAAGACGAGATGAAAGATCCGCACGCGGCGCTTTCGCAGGCCAAGGTCGAGATGCTCCACAAGGCCGTCATGGCGCAATGCGATGCGATCGACGGCGTGAAAGACGGACTCATCGGCGATCCGCGCAAGTGCCACTTCGATCCCTCGGTGCTTCTCTGCAAAAACGGCGATTCCGGAAACTGCCTCACCGCCGCGCAGGTTCAGCTGGTGAAGATCGTTTACGCCGACGTGAAATTGAAGACCGGCGATATTGTCTGGCCGGGTTTCGAGCCCGGCGGCGAGCTGCAGTACGCGTCGCTGCGCAACATTCCCACACAACCTGGCGGAGGCCTCGACAGCATCCGCATTCTCGGCTACCAGAACGCCGCCTGGGACTGGCATAATTTCGATCTTGATCGCGACCTCGCTCTGGCCGACGAGAAAGCCGGATTCATCGATGCCCACACGTACGATCTCTCCGCATTCAGGGATCATGGCGGAAAGCTTCTGCTGTATCACGGCTGGGCGGATCAGGCGATTCCGCCGGGCAACACCATCAATTTCTACAAGGGCGTGCTGGCCGATATGGGTGCGAAGCAGGACGACTGGCTGAAGCTCTACATGGTTCCCGGCATGATGCACTGCGCCGGCGGCGATGGTCCCGATCAGTTTAATAAAATGGCTGTTATCGAACGCTGGCGCGAAGCCGGCGAGGCGCCGAAGGAAATCGTCGCGGCGCATGTCAGCGGCGGCGCGGTGGATCGGACCCGTCCGCTGTGCCCGTATCCGCAGGTCGCGGTCTACAAAGGATCGGGGAGTAACAATGATGCCGAAAACTTCGCCTGTAAATTACCGTAATATGTCGATTCCCAAATGGATCGTGGCGCGGGCTTCCGCCTGTGCGCTCTTCGTTGGCTTCGCGGCCATCCTCGGCGCCGGCTCCGAGCCGGTTGCCGGGCCCGACCCCGCCATCCTGAAGCTGACTTTGCCGAAAGACATTCCCTGGAAAGACAACGGCGCGGCGGCGACTGCCATTTTGGCCGGCGACCCCAGCAAGCCGGGCATCTACGTGGAGCTGACGAAATGGCACGCGGGTCACATGAGCCGCCCGCATTACCATCCCTATGACCGGTACATTTACGTCATTTCGGGGACGTGGTGGGTCGGCACGGGTCCCAAGTACGACCCGGCCAGCACGACTCCGGTACCCGCGGGAAGCTTTGTCACGCACGTGGCCAAGGGCATTCATTACGACGGCGCGAAGGATGCGGACTGTGTGATTGAGATCGTCGGCATGGGGCCGGCGACCACGACACCGGCCGAAAAGAAATAGCCTGGCGCGGACGTGAAACAAGACGTGAATGAAGATGTGAAAGAATTTGTAAAGCCGCGTCGCAACTGCGCTCGCGGTTTGCTATGTTGGCCTGAGTCGTTATAGACTTTAAGGCCGAAAGAGGCGTTTTTTGAAAATGAGAAGTCATCCGATCCGTTCGATTCTTACAGCAGCGGCGCTGTTGGCCGCCGTTTCTCTGCTCGGCCAGGAAGGGCCGCCGGCCGCTCCGGGCGGCGCGAATGCCGGCCGTGGTGGTGGCCGCGGCTTCGGTCGTGGCCGCGGCCGGGGACCCGCGCGTCCTCCCGCCGGACCCACGCCGCGCCTGCCGAACGATCCCTATCTCGGCGCGAATGCCGGCAAGCCCGATCTGGGTGGCAATTCGCAGAGTATTAATGCAAAGATGCGCGGCATCTGGCAGGTACCCTACATCATCAACATGCAGAGGCAGGGCTGCAACGTGGGCGATGAGGCCTGCTATAAGAGCCTCGGCAGGCAGCACACGACGCCGGTAGAAGTTCCCTTCACCGCGCTCGGCAAGAAATTCTTCGACGAAGCCACCGCTACGGAGTCCAAGGACGATCCGGAAGGCCACTGTCTGCCTCCGGGCGTGCCTCGCATGATGTATACGCCTTATCCGGCCGAGATCTTCCAGCTTCCCGACCGGATCGTTTTTGTTTACGAAGGCGGCGCGCACGTCTGGCGCAACATCTGGATGGACGGCCGGCAGCAGCCGAAAGACCCGAATCCCGATTACCTCGGCTACTCGGTCGGCCATTGGGACGGGGACACGCTGGTCGTCGACACCATCGGTTTCAACGACAGGACGTGGCTTGACGCCGCCGGCCACGGTCACGGTGAGAAACTGCATGTCACCGAGAAATACACCCGGACCGATTCCAACACGCTGCAGATCGAAGCCACGATCGACGATCCGGATTACTACACCAAGCCGTGGACAGTGGTGACCTTCGCCACCTGGTATCCGAATCAGGAGATCATGGAGTATATCTGCCAGGAAAATAATCGCGACGTGCAGCATCTCGTCGGCAACGAAAAATAGTCCCAATGTGGTTTTTGTTGGTTCAGGCCTTCGGCCGGGCTTCGGCCCGGCACTGGGCAATCGTAACCACCATCGAATCTCGGATTTTTAGTGACTTCAGGCCGCCCGGAAGGGCGGCCGCACCCCATTGAAAACGCTCGTGGGTCACGCGATAATCCGGTATTTGCCGGACTCAGTTGAACCTGATAACCGAGGCGGCAGAGCGCCTGCACGAGCTTGTTCGTGCGTTGGCGCGGTGCGCGGGTTCGGACGCGGCACGGGATCCTGCGCTACCAACAAGGCTGGAAACTACGTGGCGTTGGATTGCCAATCCGCCCTACATCACGCGTCTACCAGCAGATTGTTGTAATGATCCCGAATCCTGCGGGCGGCGGCGCGCCCCACCTTCTTCGCCAGCTCCTCTTCTGAAGCCTGCCGCACCAGCGCCGAGCTGCCGAACTCCTTCAGCAGCTTGCGCACGGTAATTTCGCCGATGCCCGGAATGCCGTCCAGTTCCGACGTCAGCGTGCGGGCGTTGCGGCGCGTGCGGTGGAAGGTCACCGCGAAACGGTGGGCCTCGTCGCGGATGGTCTGCACCAGATGCAGAATCGGTGAGAACTTATCCAGCACCACCGGTTCATTCTCCTGTCCCAGCACGTAAATGATCTCCTCGCGCTTGGCGATCGAAGCCAGTGGCTGGTTAATGACGCCGATCGCTTCCAGCGCCTCCGCGGCGGCGCGCAGTTGCCCCAGCCCGCCATCGATCAGGATCAGCCCCGGCATCGGAAGCCCCTCGGCCTGCAGGCGCGAATACCGGCGCGTCACTACTTCGGCCATGCTGGCGAAATCGTCGTTGCCCTCGACGGTGCGGATGATGAACTTGCGGTAGTCCGCCTTCTTCATCCGGCCTTCTTCCCAGACCACCATGCTCGCAACCTTGTCCGTGCCCTGGATATGCGAGATGTCGAAACACTCGATGCGCTTGGGCGCCTCAGGCAGGCCGAGAGCCTCCTGCAAAGCCGTTTGAATGGCGGCCGACGAGGGCTTCATCACCCGGAACCTGCCGTCGAAGCTGTGCTTCGCGTTGGTCTGCGCCAGATTCAGCATGGCCTTTTTCTGGCCGCGCTTCGGCGTGTGGATCTCCACCTTGCGCTGCTTCTTCTCCGAAAGCAGTTCCTCCATCACTTCCTGATCTTCGAAATCGATCGGTACGTGAATGATGGAGGGCACGTACTGCTGATCCAGATAGATCTGCAGCAGCAGTGACGAAAAGAACTCGGACGGCTCGAACTCGTGCCGGTCTTCCCAGAAGAAATCCCGGCGATCGACCACGACCCCGTTGCGCAAATGGAAAAGGTTCACCGCCACCAGCGGCGGCTCGGCGTAATAGCCGAAGATATCGGCATCGTCGCCCGACGCCGCCGCCATCTTCTGGCGTTCGTCCATCTCCTCGACCGTCGTCAGAAGATCGCGCAGTCCCGCCGCTTCCTCGAAGCGCATGTCGTCCGCGGCCTGCTGAATGCGGTCGCGCAGCTCATGCGCCAGCGCCGCGTGTTTGCCTTCGAGGAACAGCCGCACCTGCCGCACCGATTGCGCGTACGCGTCCGGCGTGGTCAAACCTTCCACGCACGGACCGGAACACCGGTGAATGTGATATTGCAGACACGGCTTCGGATGATACCGCGTCAGATCCACCTTGCACGACGGCACCAGAAAGTGGCGATGGATGAAATGCACCAGCCGATGCGCCAGATTGCCTGGAAAGTAAGGGCCGTAATAGGTGGCGCCGTCCTTGATCAGACGCCGCGTGACGTAAACGCGC
>JASHSD010000556.1 GCA_030036985.1 Bryobacteraceae bacterium | reverse complement strand
CCAGGTTCCGCCGGTGCGGTCGATGGTGCGCGTGTTCTGGCGGTTGAGAGGGATGATGTATCGGGCGACGCTGGCCGGATCGTCGAAGTTCACGTGGGTCAGGCCTTCCCAGCCCCGCCGGATCCCCGTCACCTGCCGGCCCATGTGGCTCGCCCGGTACACCACTGTCTTGATCACCGAATTGAGGCCGGGGACATCCCCGCCTCCTGTCAGTATGCCGATTTTTCCCGCCTTCATGCGCCGCTCCCGAACGGATCTGAAATGAATTCTCCATTGTAAGGGCGGGAAAGATTCGGACCCGCTCTCCCGTTGCGGCGTTTGCATTACCCCGGTAATATAGAGGTGTGGCGCTCGCTCACTCAAAGGTAACGGCACAGGGGCAGATTTCGATTCCGGTCAACGTTCGCAGGAAGCTCGGCATCGGCCCGGGATCGGTTCTGGAATGGGATGAGGAGGGCGATGAGATCGTGGTGCGGCGCGCGGGGCGGTTCACCTTTCTTGATGTTCGCCGCGCGCTCTTCCCCGCGGGGCCTCCCAAATCCCGAAGTATCGACGAGATGAAGGAAGGCATTCGGAGATATGTCAGGCGCCATGCGCGCCATTGACACGAACGTACTGGTACGGTTGGCGACAGGCGACAACGGTCGTCAGGCCGCGGCCGCCGAGAGTTTCATCGAGCGAGGCGCATGGGCATCGGTCCTGACACTCGCGGAAACCATGTGGGTTCTGGCGTCTGTTTACGACCTTGGCGCTGCGAAGATTGCAGCCGCCGTCGAAATGCTTCTGAATCATAAGGACATCACGCTGCAGGATTCCGATGTGATCGCCGCGGCGCTGGATCTGTTCCGTACGCGCCCGGCCCTGGGCTTCTCCGATTGCCTGACGCTCGAACTCGCGCGAAAGGCGGGGCATCTGCCGCTCGGTACATTTGACCGCGGCCTCGGGAAGGTCCCTGGAGCTCAAAAACTCTGACGCGGCCGGCATCCGTTGTCCCTGATAAACTGACCCTCATTGAGCGCCCCGGTTTACCAGCGAACCCGTTTCCGCTATTTCGAACTGATCGTATTGATGGGCGTGCTCCAGGCCTTCGCGCCGCTTTCCATCGACATGTATCTGCCGTCGATGCCGCTGCTCGAAAAGGTTTTCCACGCAACGACGGCTGAAGTCCAGACCACGCTGGTCACTTTTCTGCTCGGCTACGCGCTCGGGCAATCGCTCTACGGACCAATCGCCGACCGCTTCGGCCGCAAGCCGCCGCTCTACTGGAGTCTCGCGCTTTTCATCACCTCTTCGGCCGCCTGCGCGCTCACCAAATCCATTCACGTCCTGTCCGCGTTCCGATTCCTGCAGGCGGTTGCGGCATGCGGAGGCGCCGTGGTTTCGCGCGCCATGGTGCGCGACCTCTTTCCGCCGCACGATCTGCGCCGCATCTTCTCGATGCTCGTGCTGGTCCTGGGCGTCTCGCCGCTGGTCGCCCCGTTCATCGGCGGGTACCTCCTGGTGTGGTTCGGCTGGAAATCGATTTTTCTGACGCAGGCTTCACTCGGCGCGCTGACGCTGCTCACCATGCATTTCCGTCTCGACGAATCGCTTCCGCCCGAGCATCAGCGGCCGCTCGACATGGCCAACATCATCGCGAGCTACAAACACCTGCTGAAGGACCGAACGTTTCTCGGCGCGTCACTCGTCTGTGGCTTCAGCTCCGCGGGGATGTTCGCTTACATCGCCAGCGCGCCGTTCGTGTTCATCAACATCTTCAAGATGCCGCCGCAGCAATTCGGATGGCTGTTCGGCGCCATCGCGGCCGGCATGATCATCTCGTCTCAGATCAACGGAAGCATGCCGCGGCATGTTCCGATCTGGCGCGTGCTGCGCCTGTCGAATCTGGTTCAGTTCGCCTCGGGCGTGCTGGTGCTGGCGGCGGCGAGCACGGGAGCGGGCGGCATGATCGGCATTTTCGCGCCGGTCTTCGCGTACATGTGCGCCGCCGGATTTGTTTTCCCCAACGGCAATACCATCGCGATGATGCGCCACGGCAATATGGCCGGAATGGCTTCGGCGCTCCTAGGCGTGAATCAGTTCACCATCGCCGCCGCGACCACGATCGTTTTGGGTTACATAGACAACGCCTCGGCCATGCCGATGGCGATTGTCATCGCCGGGTGCGGCCTGGCTGCAACATTGCTGAACTTCGCGACACTCGGCTCGAAGCTTGAAACCATGCCCGCCGCCATGGTGGAAACCGGAGCGGCGCACTAATTCGGCTCCGGCCGCTCCACCCGATCAATCACCAGCACTTCGACCCGCTCTTTCCTGCCGTTTTGCAGCTTCAGCCCCAACCCCGATAACAGTTCCTCCCAAAGGTGATTGGCTGCGTCGCGCACGGGAACGCTTTTGTCCCTCATCTCGGCCATATCGACTTCGAAGTCCACGTCAAACTCATAGAGGCCCTTCAGGCCCGTACCATCCACTACCAACGTGGAGCGATGAGCGGAAAGATCGTTCGTCAACCACTGGAGCGAAATCGCGCTTGCCTTCGCTTTCAGAAATCCGGGCCGCTCACTGGTGTGTAGTGTGAATCCATGCGGGTCTGCCTCGGTTAACTCGCTCGCCCGCAGTTTCAGGTCCTTGCCGATCATCAGCCGGCCCACCCGCATCTCACGTATTTCGCGGTGGAGCTTGAGCCCGAAGCGCTCGGTCAGCAATCCTTGCAACATCTCGCACAACTCGGCCCGTGAATACGAGCCCTCGGCCTTCCCCTCGACATCAAAAATGCCCAAGTCGGACTTCAGGCCCACAATGCGGCTCGGTTGTACATCGTAGGCATACGCAATCAAAGCGTCAATCGAAACCGATTGCGCCCTCAATCGCCCCGGCTCGGTGGTTATCTGATTCGGCGCCACCGGGCTCGGCGGAAGATCCCCGGGCTGCACTGCTTTCACCGAAGCCACGTCAAACTGGCGGGTCACACGCGGCGGTTCCTGCGCCAGGGCAATCGCGGCTATGGATAACAACCAAACCGGCTTCATGCATGGCATCATGGCACACAATGGCGGAGACCGGCGCGGCTCGCTGAAAACCGCTTGCTCCCGCGCGGCTCGGAAACAAAGAGACCGAGCAGCGATCGCGAAGGAGCGCAGTTCTCACCCGCGGCAAGGCAGGACATTGAAGGGGCCGGATCGTGAACATTGAGGTGAACCGCAACCCGTGACCAGGATCGTCGTTAGGACGTTGAGGCCCTGTTGTGGTTTGCGAATGAAGTCGTAGTCCGAATCGCCTCACCGCGGAATGCGCAAAGCGCATCCGGGCAATCGGTTCGGCCCGCTCGACGCGTGGCGCCTGGCCGGCGCCGAACAGGGTAGCGTGGATGTATTCCTTACAACCGACGATAATCTGCTGCGCCGCGCCCGCCGAAATCCTCAACTGCTTCGCGTCCGTGACGAAAACTCTTATCGTGGTTATGAGGAAACGCAATCATGGTCTCCATCGACAGAATGACGGACGAGGACTTCGAGCGTCACGCGTTCGCAATCCTGCAACGCGAATTGGGGCTCGACGGCTTGGCTCGTTTCCTCCGTCTGAACCGAGCGGGGAATGGCGATTACACCCATGATCGGCGTCGTTGGCTCGCTGGCGTGGCGATTGGCGACATTATGGCCGAAGTCGAGCGCCGTCGCGATCCGGCGGCCTAACTCCTACGCCACAGCGGAGCGCGCGTCGCCTCGCCAACGCAGACGCAGCATACGGTTCATCGGCTCTGAATAAAACCGCGCAACCAAGTCGCCGCATACCCACGAAATCACGATGGCCCCGACAAACAGCGCCGGCGTTTTGCCCAGAGG
>JASHSD010000555.1 GCA_030036985.1 Bryobacteraceae bacterium | reverse complement strand
GCTTCCTCGCTGGCGCCGCGGCTGCCGCCGGTATTTGGTCGTATGCTGTGATCCTGCACCAGTCCTTGGGGCGTGTTCCTCCCCCGCATCGGGTCCTTCTGGCCAGCGTTTCAGGGCCGATGATCGAGGAGATGCTTTTCCGCGGCATCCTCTTCTGGCTCATCCTCGAATTTTTGAGGCGACGACGTGCGCCGCGGCTCACCGCCGTCTGCACAACAGTAATCATTACGGCAATTCTCTTTGCGCTGTCTCACAATGACCGGAATGGTACGCGCCTGTACGCGACTATCGTGACCGGCGTCTCATTTGGTTGGATGCGCGCCCAATCGGGGTCCACGGCGGCAGCCGCGCTGATGCACGCTGTCTATAATTTCGTCTTGTCCTCGATCGCGACGCTTCAGTAGTTGGCCGCTTTCAGAGGCACGCCGCCGTCCTCGGCACACCGCTGTTTTGTCGAACGATCCGCCGTCTGGTAGCTCTGCCGAAATCGGCACGAACCTCGATGGCGCAGATCCCGCCCGCAAGGACACTTATGATCGCTCTGCCCACCAACAGCCACCATTTTCCTGAACCAGTTGTCACCGGCGCTCATGGAAAGCCCGAGCGCGTCACAGGCTTCGCGAATCGTCTTGCCTTCAACGAACACGAGGCGATGGAACTCGGGCTTTTTCGATTGCGTCGGATGGTTGATGCCGCCTCGGAAGCTCCGGTCGATCACGAAGCTTCGCCGGCAACCCGGATTCATGCACCTCCAGCCTCTTGTGCCGGAGCTGTTCCGTCCACGGCTTTGCGTTTTGCCTCCGCAGAAAATGCATGCCGGGTTGCCGACGGCGGCTCCGACACGATTCCGGGCGAAGAGGAGATCGAATAAGGCGTTCAGCAGATGCTCACGACACTCCTCGGGATCGCGCGCCCAGACGAACAGAGTGCCTTGCGCATCGGGAGCCGTCACCGGAAATTTTCGGGCGCCTCTGTACCGCCGGTTCAGGCAATGCACAAGGGAAGTTGCCATCTGCGGATTGAATTCAAGGTTGAAGTAGCTCACGCTGGGTCTCCCTACCTTTGGCCCGAAGCTGCATCGACCCCGACGCCCGCGAACATCACCAGGTGCAGTCACCTTGCAGATCGCGATCAGATGCAGGTCTACGTTCGGTGCGGTGGCGGCAGGTTCAGCCGACCCGGCTGCCACCGTGGTTGCAGTGCTTCAGAATTTCCGTGCGAGCCGCTCTTCCAGAAACGCGCCCAGCTTTGCAGTGGCCTTGAATTGCGGTATTGGATCGAGCTCTTTGAACGCGGACGTGAATGCATTGGAGAGGCTCCACAGGGTCCGCGGCCGGAACTCTTCGTACTGCGGTTCGAAGTACAGGTCATGCACCCGCCGGGCGAGGTGCTTCGGGACCTCGAGTTCGCTTTCGATAAACGCCTCGTAGACGATCATCTTCGCCGAGACGTTGCTCAGTTCCATACTTTGCCAGGACTCCACCTGCTTTTGCATGGGTACAAAGTTGCGCTGCATCCGATCGACGCCGACTGAGATAGAATCGACGAGATTCAGCGACTTCGAGTGCTTCGCAAGGACCGGCGTGAAGTCCCCGCTGAACGCCATGTTGCTGCACACAAAGACCCTGTATCCACAGGTCAGCGCGAGCCTCATGGTCTTGTCATGGCTGTTTCTGAGCCCAATGGAGAAGCGCGCGCCGTGCATCTCGGTCTCCAGGTCGAGCACGCCGAACATCTTCATGCCGTCCGGTGAAACGGCGTACTCGTCGTGGACCACTCCGATGTGACGGAATCCAAGCGTCTCCACGAGCGCCTGGACGATTTCATGATGCGGTACGGGTTGGTGAGTTGCCGTTGCCGGCGGTGTGGGAACGAGGGCCAGTTCATCGCGATTGATGGTTCGGCCTGCGTAGCCGATTAGGGTGCTAGTTTCTGACATATTGTCTCCTGTGTTGTTGAATTGCGAAATGAAAATCTGTTCGCGTGGCGCCAGAGCCGGGGCAGAGGGGGCGTTTATTCGAAGGATGTTTACTGCTTAAGCGCCGGACGTATGGTTATCAAAAGCTCGGCCGCTGCCTTTTTCGCCGCATTCGACTCCAGACCTTCGGTTCTGCCCGGAGCGCGACCGATGCCCCGCTGGTCAAGTTCAGAAAACCTCCGTGGTATGCCATCTGCTCGCAGCGAAAAAGGCGACTCAGGAGCGCAAGCGCATGGTTTGCCAGTGTCTGGTTAATGAACGGATGCTGCCGCTCCAGCGCCTCCGCGGCGCTGCAGCTGGGTTGCTGATCGTCATCGAGTGCCGGATCTATGATCTCGGGGAACAGTTCCGAAACTGCACGGAGCCGCTGCGCTTTATGTTTATTCGCGCGATTGAGAGGCTGCCCCAGCACGAACTGCCCCGTGTCGGCATTGTTGCCAATATCGAGCCAGTAGCCGATGCCGCAATACGGGCTCGTGAGAGCTTCGTGGATCTTCGCCCTGGCCGCGCGGCTGTCCACGCAGCCGATGACGAGGTCCAGATCGTTATGCAGATCATGCCCAGTGGCCAGATGCTGCGGGACTGCCTGCCAATCGAGTCCCCAAAAGAGGTTCAGGCGGTTGATAAGGACAACAGATTTGAATAGCCCAATCTCGCTGGTGGAAAAAGGCTGGCGGACGCAGTTTGCTGCCGAGATCCGGTCCCCGTCGATCACGGTCACGGTCAGACCCGACGGATGCCCGCCGGCGATCAGCGCCTGGTGAAGATGCGGCAATCCGCCGACGATCGCGCTGCCTGTTCCCCCGCAACCGACAACAGCTACTTTAATGGTCCGCCGAAGCAGGTAGGGATGAACGGTGTGCATTCAGTCCTCCCGGCCCTGGACAAAAGCTCCGAGCGTATCGCCGCTCTTGATGAGAAGCGCCGCGGGGAAAATTTCTTCGCTATCCGCCAGGTCCCGCCACAATCCGAGGAAACCCTCCGGATGCGCTGTCAGGCGAGCGCCAATTGCGGCATGGGTGAATTCACTCTCAAAGAACGCCCTTTCCCACGACTTCATCGCCTCAAGACAAAGCTTCTCCGGAGCTCGCATACTGCCCTGGCACACGCGGCCGGCGGCATCGCAGTTCCAATATGGTGCAAACATCAGCGACGTGCCGGATCGGGGCCGTTTATTCTCGGCCAGAGC
>JASHSD010000554.1 GCA_030036985.1 Bryobacteraceae bacterium | reverse complement strand
GGCCTTCGGGCCTGCGGCCGGGCTTCTGCCCGGCCCAAGACCGATCAAAACCATTTTCTAACCCTCGGATTTGCATGACTCCAAGCCGCCCGGAAGGGCGGCGGCAGGGCCGAAGCCCCGGCCCCGCCAATAAGGCCGGAAAAACGACGTGGCATTGGATCGGCAATCCGCCTGGCGTGGGCCGGCCGTGTGGCCGGTGATTTGCGACAATACCAGTAACTATGGGTATACCGGTTTCACAGATGTGGACGGTAGTGAGTTACGTCCTCAAACAGCGCGCCGCCGGGAACAAACGGTATCCGCTCGTACTGATGCTGGAGCCTCTTTTCCGGTGCAATCTGGCCTGCGCGGGCTGTGGCAAGATTCAGTATCCGGCGCATGTTCTCAAAATGAACCTTACGCCGGAACAGTGCTTCCAGGCGGTGGATGAATGCGGCGCTCCCATGGTCTCGATCCCCGGCGGCGAGCCTCTGATGCATCCGGAAATCGACAAAATCGTCGAGGGCCTGATCGCGCGGAAGAAGTACATCTATCTCTGCACGAATGCGCTGCTTCTCAAGGAGAAGCTGCATCTTTTCAAACCGAGCAAATACCTGACTTTTTCCGTGCACGTCGACGGCGAGAAGGACCACCACGATTTCTCCGTCTGCCGCGAAGGCGGCTTCGAACTCGCGGTCGACGGAATCAGGGAAGCGGTAGCCAGGGGTTTCCGGGTCACTACGAATACCACGCTTTTCGACGGCGCCGATCCCAAAAGCGTCCGCGATTTCTTCGACCAGATGACGGCGCTGGGCGTCGAAGGCATGATGCTGTCGCCCGGTTATTCGTATGACAAGGCCCCGGACCAGCAGCATTTTCTTGGCCGCGCGCGCACCCGCCGTCTGTTCCGCGCCATCCTGTCCAACCGGAAGGCGAGCTGGCGATTCAATATGTCGCCGCTCTTTCTCGAATTCCTGATGGGCAAGAGGCATTACGCCTGCACGCCCTGGGGCATGCCAACCTACAACCTTTTCGGCTGGCAGAAGCCCTGCTATTTGCTGCAGGATGGCTATGCCGACACCTTTGCCGAGCTGATGGAATCCACCCGTTGGGAGAACTACGGCACTGAATCCGGCAATCCGAAATGCGCGAACTGCATGGTGCATAGCGGCTACGAAGCGTCGGCCGTGCACGATCAGTTCAGCAGCTGGAAAGGCTTTTTCGCGACTGTTCGCGGCCAGTTCGCCAAATATCCCGACGAGGCCGCGCTGCGCATGCTGGATGAACCGGTGAAGCCGGTGCACGCTCCGGCCGGTCTGGTTCAGTTGGAGAAGGCTCAGTTGAAGGTGAACGCCAAAGAAGAAGAAGCCGAGGTCAGCGCGTGAACGTCGACGAGCTCGAAGTAGTTCCCGGATTCGAGCACGAGAATCTGCAGGGACGCGTCTGGGAGCCTTCCACCGAGCAGGAGCTGCGCGAAGGCATCGAGAAGGCTTTCGATTATCGCGGCGACGTAACCATCACCCGCAAAGACGGTAGCGCGGTCGAAGGCTACCTCTTTGATCGGCGCCCGGGTCCCACCTTGGCCGAGTCGCTGATTCGCTTGATGCCGAAGAATCCCGGGGCCAGGATCGCGATTCCCTACTCCGACATCGCCGGCCTGCAATTCACCGGACGCGATACCGCCGCCGGCAAGAGTTGGGAAGCCTGGGTCAAAAAGTACTGGGAAAAGAAAGCGGCCGGCGAAAAGAACATCGCACTGCCCCCCGAAGATCTGGACTCTTAAACGACAAGGCTTCATCCCGCGCCGGTTATATACTGTCGGGGTATGAAAAAGCTGTTCGGAGCCGCGTTTTTCCTCGCCTCCGCCATCCTCGCCTCGGCACAAACTGCCAAGCCTGGCTGCGATCGCGCGTGCCTGAACAAGACCGTGGATTCCTACCTCGCGGCGCTGGTCGCGCACGACCCATCGAAGGTTAAATTCGCGCCGGACGTGAAGTTCGTGGAGAACATCGTTCCCACAAAACCCGGCGATGGTCTGTGGAAAACCGCATCGGCGCTGCCCACCACGTTCAGGATCTACGTGCCCGACACCGTGTCGCAGGAAGTCGGCTTCATCGGCGTGATGATGGAAAACGGCAAGCCCATCGAGCTGGGTCTGCGCCTGAAACTCCGCAACGGGCGCATCGTCGAGGCCGAGCATCTGATCGCCCGCAATCTGAGCGAGCGCAGTCTGGCCAACCTGCAGACTCCGCGCCCAGGCCTGCTGGCCAAAGTTCCGCCGTCGGAACGTGTCCCGCGCGAGCAGATGCTGAAGATCGGGGCGTCATATTACACCGCGCTCACTACCGCCAACGGCGACGCCGCCCCGTTTGCCGACGACTGCGTGCGCCGCGAAAACGGCATGCAGACTACCGGTAATCCGAAGCCCGCCACGCCCGGCCGCGGCACTCTCGGCGCCTTGGGCTGCCGCGATCAGTTGTTCACCGGAACGTTTAATTACATCAAGCGCATCGAGCCGCGCCGCGTGGAAATTGCCGATCCCGACACCGGACTCGTATTCGGGCTTTCGCAGTTCCGCCATCCGATGGTGGAGAAATCACTGAAGATTACCGGCGTGCCGGGCGTCGATTCGATCCCCATGAACTTCAAGCCGTTCGATATGCCCGCCGCCCACATATTCAAAATCCGCGACGGCAGGATCCACGAAATCGAAGCCATAGGTTTCACCACGGCTTACAATTCCAAAACCGGCTGGGAGTAGAGCGCGGGCGCGGAATTGTGAACGCCAGAGGCCGCCGCCGTTCCCTGCAATTATCTTCCTCGCTCGCCGCGGCCGGGACGCTTCGCGCCGCGAATTCGAAAGCCTTCCTGAGCCTGAATGTCCGCGCTGCTGGTTCTGGGCAGCGGCAAAGTCCTTCGAACGAGTATCAGCGAACCTGGGCGGTCCGTCGCGTTGCGGCCTTGCAGGGCCGGCGCCAACCTACATCCAGGGAATACGGTTTACCCCCTGCACGACCTTGCGCAAGGCAGGCCGCAGCCACCCGACGCTCGGAATGAACTGCGAGGCGGTCGTGGGAGTGGCCGGCAAGGGCGCCTCGCCCAGAACGGCAACTTCGATTTCGTCCTGAC
>JASHSD010000553.1 GCA_030036985.1 Bryobacteraceae bacterium | reverse complement strand
TGCGACCGCACTGGTGCCGCCCGATGCGCTCTCGAACGTGTCAACCCGAGTGAAGTAGTTGGTCGCACTCATTGCGATATCCGGCACACCCCGCCCCGTTTGTCCATTGACGATCGACTTGGGAAGGCCTGCCGCGGCCTGGTATGGCGGGACCGGAAACACAAGGCTGATGCCTCCGCCGCTCGCCCATCCGCCGCCTCCCGGAACATTCACGTCGAAGGGAGTGCCGTCGTTCCACACGATGTCGGCGTTGTTGGCGTCAAGCTGCGTCCCCCCACAGGCCAGAACAAGAGGATCAGCCGCGGGATGATCCACGTGAATCTGGCCGTCCCAGTCCGCCGCGTCCAGATCGGCGGTTCCATGATCGCCTGAGGCAACACAGATTGTCACTCCCATTTGGGCCGCTGCGGCGAACAGCTCATGGAAGGCTTTGTTGGCCTGCTCGTCGTTTGCGGATTCGGGTCCGCCCCAGCTGATCGAAATCACGCTGGGATTCCTCTCGGTATCGTGAATAGCCGCGCTGATGGCGTCGATGAATCCCTTGTCGCCGTTGTTCGGTGCGAAGTAGACGGCGATTTTGGCCCCGGGAGCGACCGCCCCGGCGACCTCGATATCCAGCATGACTTCGCCGTCCGCGGAATCGGGGTTGGAGGGCTTATTCCCCGCATGATCCACGGAAACGGCTGTCACCGAAGGCATGGTCCCGCCGATCTCGTTGAAGAATGCGCCGAGGTCGCTCGTGCGGAATCCTCCACCCAGCTCGATGATCGCGATGGTCTGGCCGGTTCCGTCGAGCCGGGTTCCGTTTTGAGCACCCGGAAAGTTGTATCGCTGGGCGAAAAATGTCGCTGGAACCCCGTTGGCTCCGCCGGGACCGGTCAGCAGCGCAGGTTTGCCGCGATGGGGAGATCGCTTTCGCGGGCGGGTATCGTAACCGAATACGCCGGTCACCACCCCATCCAGCTGAGCCGGTATGCGGATTCCTGTTGTACGACCGCGATAGGGACCGGCCGAGTGATGATACATGCCCACCTGGGTCGGGAATGCGGCCAGCAGGTCTCCGAGCGACCCTCTCAGCACGATTGAGCGCTCGGCCGCGCTGCGATGGGTGACCGTCAGATTGTGCTGCTGGGCAAACCGCTCGACGCGATCGAGATCCTCGGCTGTCGCCCCGTATTTTTCCGCGTATTCAGCGCGGGAAACATAGGTTCGTTTCGCCAGCGGCGTGTGGGCCTGCTCGTAAACATCCTCGTCGAGCTTCGTGCTGTCTTCTGCGCCGCGGACGCGAACAGTGAGACTTTCGATCTGAGAGCGATCGACGGGTCCGGCGGGCCGCGAGTGAGGCAGCAGTCCGCGTTGTGTTCCGGGTAAATCGACGTATTGTGCCATTTTTGTTCTCCAGTTCGATAGTTGGGTTACCTGCGAAGCCGGTATTCCTGGGTCTCGTCAGGGTGATCGAAGCCGGCTCTACACAGTGAAGCGAAATACCTCGCCGAAAAAGGACACGAGCGACTCGGAAAACGGCGGAGGATCCATCGAGTGCGTCGCCGTGCGCCGGCCGCGGCTCCCCCTCCACGGCCAACCAGCCCGATTGTGAAAGCGAAGCACCTGAACGTGTTTCACTTGTCGTATAACTAAAGGAACGGAACTGGCAGGTCGATTTTTCCGATCACAAGGAAAAGCGGGAATGAGCGCGGCGCCGGGCGATGTCACGAATCTCCTGCAGGAGCTGAAAAACGGCAATAAAACGGCGGAAGCCAGGCTTATTCCCCTGGTTTACGCCGAATTGCGCCGCATTGCCGCCGCCCACCTGCACCGCGAATCGCCGAGTCACTCGCTGCAACCCACCGCGCTGGTGCACGAAGCTTACCTTCGGCTGACAGTTGTCAAAACGATGGATTGGCAGAGCCGGTCGCATTTTTTCGCGGTTTCAGCCAATGTCATGCGGCGTCTCCTGGTGGATCATGCCCGCGCCAATCGAGCCCAAAAGCGCGGCAATGGCTGGGATGCCGTGAGTGTGGATGAGGCTATCCTGCCCTCGCCGCAGCGGGCGCCCGAGATTCTCGCGTTGGACGAGGCGCTGACGCGCCTGGCGGCGCTTGAGGAGCGCCAGGCGAAGATCGTCGAACTGCGTTTCTTCGCCGGTATGAGCGAGGAGGAAACCGGAGAGGCTCTCGGCATCTCCGCACGGACGGTCAAGCGCGACTGGCGTATCGCCAAAGCATGGCTGTACAAGGAACTGACCGCGTGAGTAAGCGGGGAGAGGCTTGGTCGTCCGGACTCCATGGATCCGATTCGCTGGAAAACCGTAAATGAAATCTTCCATGCCGCGCTGGATCTCTCTCCCGGCGAGAGGGAGAGGTTTGTGGCAAAAGCTGTGGAGGGCGACCACGAGATCCACGCCGAAGTCAAACTCCTTTTAGATGCTGACGCGAACGCGGGCAGCTACATAGAGTCGCCGTGGATGGGGGACGGCGCCCTCCGCGGCGCGACGGCGTCTGTAAATCCCGGCGATATTCTCTCCGGACGATTTCGAATTGTGCGCGAGGTGGGCGAGGGAGGCATGGGCCGCGTCTATGAGGCTTTCGACTCCGAACTCGCGGTATACGTAGCCCTCAAGGTCATCCGGCCGGAGATTGCCTCGGACCCAGGAGCCCTCAGGCGTTTCCGGCAGGAGGTCCAGGTGGCGCGCCGCATCACGCATCCCAACATCTGCCGGACCTACGACCTCGAGCGCGAGACTGGTTCCGGCCCACACCGCGATCTGCTGTTTCTCACCATGGAGTTTCTCGATGGTGAAACCCTGGCCGCCAGAATCGCGCGAACCGGCGCCATACCTCTGGCGGAAGCGCTCGAGATTGCGCGCCAGGTGGCCGATGCGCTCGAAGCCGCCCGTGCTCTCGGCATCGTTCACCGCGACATCAAACCGGCGAACGTGATGCTGGCGCCGCGGCCGGGAGGTGAAGAGGCGTGCCGGGCGGTGGTCACGGATTTCGGCCTGGCGGGGCGCGACCCTCTGGCCGGGCAGACGTTTGATCCGGCGTCGGGCGATTCGGCATCGGGTCAAACACGGCGGCCTGTCGGCACGCTGGCATACATGGCTCCCGAACAGTTGGAGGGCGCGACGGTTTCCACGGCCACCGATGTCTATGCGTTCGGCTTGCTCCTGTTCGAAATGGTGACGGGCTCGCGCGCATTCCCGCCGGAGAATTTTCTGAGCGGGATTGCCAGACGGCTCAGCGGCGCGGCGCCCGATCCACGATTATTGGTTCCTAAGTTGCGGGAGCCGTGGGCTCGCGCCATTGAGGGCTGCCTTCGCACCCGGCCGGAGGAGCGGTTCAGCTCGGCTGCCGACGCAATTGCGATCCTCAATGGAGCGAGAAGCGCGCCGCGGGCGCAACGATGGTTCGCAGTTGCCTGCGCGTTCGCCGTGTTCGCCGTGCTGGCGGCGGGAGGCGTCTATTACCGGTCGCGTCATGCCGCGCGACCAGGCGGCAGGAGCACGATCGTTCTCGCCGACTTTGCCAACAGCACGGATGACGCCGTATTCGACGATGCGCTTAAGACGGCGCTCACAGTTTCACTGAAGCAGTCGCCATATCTCGATGTTCTGCCGGAGAGCAGAGTGTCGCAGGCAGTAATGCGTATGACTCTTCCCGCGGATGCTCACCTGACGCCCGAACGTGCGCGCGAAGTGTGCCAGCGGACAGGAAGTCGGGCCTATATCGCGGGCTCGATCGCACGCCTGGGCAACAGGTACGTCCTCGGTCTGAAGGCGGTGAACTGCGAGAGCGGCGAGCAACTGGCCGAGGAACAGGTAACCGCCGATCGGAAAGAAGAGGTCCTCAACGGGCTTGGAAGAGCCGTAAGCGCCATGAGAGGCAAGCTCGGCGAGTCCATAACTTCGGTGCAGCGCTACGACGTTCCTCTTGCGGACGCCACCACTTCTTCTCTTGAAGCCTTGAAAGCTTTGAGCCTTGGGCGCAAGGCTTACCAACAGGATACCGGCGTTGCCCTGCGTTATTTTCAGCAGGCGAGCGAACTGGATCCGAACTTTGCCATGGCCTGGCACGATCTGGGCCGGCTGTACTTTACCCTGGACGAAACGGGACCGGGCCGTGCCAATTTCGCAAAAGCTTTCGAACTGCGGAATCATTCGAGCGAACGCGAAAAACTGGAGATCACCGCCACGTATTACGAAAATGTGACGGGGGATCTCGGGAATGCTCTGATTACGCGAAAGCAGCAGAGGATGAGTTACCCGCTGTTTTCCGAGTCCTATGACGGCCTGGGCTACGTATCGGCTTTGCTTGGGAAATACGAGGATGCCATCGAGATGTTCCGCGGAAGTATCCGGCTTAACCCCGACAACCCGGATACCTACGGACTGCTGGCCAACTCGCTTCTCGCCCTGCAGCAGCCGGAAGAAAGCCGTAAAGCAGTACAGCAGGCCCTTTCACGAAAGGTCGACGGCCTCCTGCTTCGCACGGCCGCGTACGACCTTGCATTCCTCAGGGGTGACGCGGCGGCCATGACTGCCGAAGAGCACTGGATGCAGGGTCAGCCCCAGTATGAGAATTTTGCATACTCGCTTGCGGCGGATCGATATGCCTACGAGGGGCGTCTGGGCGATGCCAGACGGCTCACCCGGATGGCTGCGGACTCGTCGGTCCGTGCCGACTCCAAAGAAACGGCGGCGATCTGGTATGAGAATTCCGCGTTGCGGGAAGCCGTTTTCGGAGATCGTGTGAAAGCAACCCAAGCGGCGGAAAACGGCCTGAAAATGGCTCCCGCCCCGACAAACTGGGACGTGGAGGTTGAAGCCGCGCTGGCATACGCGACGAACGGAGACAGCGGCAAGGCTGAGTCTTTGGCCGGCGATCTGAGCAATCGCTTCCCGTCAAACACTCAGGTGCGATTGCTTTGGCTGCCCGCCATCCGGGCGCAGGTGGATCTCAACCGAAATCAACCGTCTTCAGCAATCGAAGACCTGCAGTCGTCCATTCCCCTCGAGTTCGGCCAGTATCCTTTTAACACTTATGGCTCCTGTCTGTATACGAACTATGTCCGCGGTGAGGCGTATCTGGCCGCGGGGCAGGGTAAGCTTTCCGCCGGCGAATTCCGGAAGATACTCGGCCACAACGGGATAGTGGAGAACTGCTGGACGGGAGCACTGGCCCGCCTGGGTCTGGCGCGGGCCAGTGCGCTGGAGATGAAGAACTCATCAGGCGGGGATGCCGGCGCACCCCGCATCCGCGCACTCTCTGCCTACGCGGACTTTTTGACGTTGTGGAAATACGCGGACGCCGGCCTTCCTGTGGTTGAGCAGGCCAAATCGGAATACGCCGCACTCGGAGGACGGTTTCCCCGGTGACGACCCAAATCAGACTCAGCCCTATGTGCGCGGGTGCGTGAAATGTCCGGCGGACACTTTGGACGCCGGCTTTCGCGAGGGTGGGGGCAGCAAACCCTTGCAGGGATCCGAAAAGTCGCTCTCCTCCACCGGCGCGTCTCTCTCGAAGAGGGTATAGTCGAGAAGCTGGAGAGTGTGCGAGAGCGAGTTCAGGAAGTTGCCCTCGCAGAACAGCATGCCCACGTTGTTCTGCAGGAACCAGACCCAGAAGGTTCCTAACGCCCCGAATTGGCCGGGATTTTTGGCCGCGATGATGTTAATCACCTGATCCCTCTCAAGCCCAAAGTCGGGGTTTCCCCGGATCTGGCCCATGATCACCGCATTATCCCTGGCGGGCCAGTCCGGCGCCGGCGGCGGGACACCGGGCAGCGAGGGAAGGCAAAACTGCGGATCTCCCCATCCCGATGCGTCATTCCACTCGAAGTAGGGCATATCGACGCCGGCCGGATCGAGGCAGGTGTCCGTTCGCTTGAAGTAGCTCCCCGCGCCCGGCTTCTCACCCCAACCGATGAAGATCGATTGCTGTTTGTCCCGCGCGTTCCCCGTGAAGTGGTAGCAGACCCGCATACGATAAGGAATCAGATCGAGCGCGAGAGCCCAGCCTTCGATATAGAGCTTTTTGCTCCATGCGGGCAAAGAAGTGTCCGGCGGCTCCGAAGCCGTAAAGCCGGGCAGCACTTCCTGAATATCCCCGCTGGTGCATGGAGCGGAAGCGATCGGAGACTGGAACGCCCGCATAACGTCCTGTTGAGTGACCAGAGGATTCCAGTACGCGTGTTTACCCACCGTGCGGCCCGCCTTGACCGTCTCCATCAGCTTTTTGGATGCCGCGCTGACGTGCGTCTGAAAAGACGCAAAGTTCACCATGTAATAGGCGCCCAAAAACGGCAGCATCATCGGATTGCTCGAATCCATAGTGAAAACGCGCAGGATATAACCTGTATCGCGCCGCACCGAATACCAGCTTCCGTGA
>JASHSD010000552.1 GCA_030036985.1 Bryobacteraceae bacterium | reverse complement strand
CGGATCTCCTCGACGAGCAGACACGGCAGCGAAGCGCGAATCACGGTCGCATGCGTTTCCTCGACGGCGGTCTGGAGATTTTCCAGCACGCGATCGAACGCGGCGTTGAGATCGACGGCGCGTTTGACCTCGGCCCCGGACTTCGAGGCGCGCGCGTAAGTCAGCAGGTCCTGGATCAGCTGGTGCATGCGCGTGGCGCTTTCGACGCAATATTGGATGAACCGGTGGGCTTCGTCGTCGAGTTGTCCGGCGCAGCGGTCGCGCAGCAGCTCGCTGAAGACGCTGATCTTGCGCAAAGGCTCCTGCAGATCGTGGGCCGCGGAATAAGCGAACTGCTCCAGCTCCTGATTCGCCCGGTCCAGTTGGCGGTTGGCGGCGGCGAGCTGGTCGGCCATCTCCGCGCGCACCTCGGCCGCGCGCCGATCCGCGCGGGCACGGACCGCTTCCAGTTCCTTCTGGCGGATTTCTTCGGAGATGCGCCGATTCTCCTCCACCAGAAACTTTCGGCGCAGCAGCGCGCGAATGCGCGCCCGCGTGACCGAGAAATCGGACGATTTCGAGATGTAATCATCGGCCCCGGCCTCGAAGCCGCGGGTCATGCGCTGCTTGTCGTCATGCGAACTGAAGACGATGAGCACGATTTCCGGCTCGGCTTCAACGTGCATTTCGCGGATGTGCCGGCACACCTCGGCGCCGTCCATTTCAGGCATTTCGAAATCGACCAGAACACAATCGAACCGCGCCTGTTTGAGCCGGCGGAGACCTTCCGCGGGATCGGTCGCGGTCTCGACGTAGTAGTGTTCGTTTTTCAGCTCCTGCCGGAGGTATTCGAGATACGTGGGACTGTCGTCGATCAGCAGTATGCGCGCCTGGCTGAATCGGCTCTCGACGTCGGGCACGGCGGTTTCGCCTTCGGGCTTGCGCAGCAGCGCGCGGATGCGGGCGCGCAGGATGTCGGGATCGATGGTCTTGACCACATAGTCGTCGGCGCCGCTGGCGAGCCCCTGCATCTGCGCGGCATCGCTTTTCTCGGACGTCAGCATCAGTACCGGAATGGCGCGGGTGTTCACATTGAGGCGGATTTCGCGGCAGAATTCGTTGCCGTTCATGCCGGGCAGATTGTTGTCGAGAACGATGACGTCGGGCCGGTTGGCCGCAAGCTCCCGCAGGGCCAGTTCCGCGCTTGTGACTTGAATCACGTCAAGATTGTCGTCGGCGAGAAATCGGCAGAGGCGCGCGGCCTGCGTGGGAGAATCCTCGACGAGCAGAACGCGTTTGACGGAAGCGGTCATGCCGCTCTCCGATGAACGCCCACAATTTCCAGCACGCGCGGCGCGATATGAGGCAGCGGCAGGGATTCGTTAACGGCCCCCAGGCGAACGGCTGCGGCCGGCATGCCGTAAACCGCCGCTGTCGTTTCGTCCTCGGCGATGGTCCACGATCCCGCGCGCTTCAGCTCGCCGATTCCCACGGCGCCATCCTCGCCCATCCCGGTCAGCAAAACGCCGACGGCCGCCGAGCCGAGCGTTCGCGCCATGGAAGAGAAGAGCACGTTGGCTGAAGGCCGATGCACTCCTTCGGGAGGGCTGTCATCGGGGAAGGCCATGCACCCGCGCACGGCGAGATGCCGATCCGCGGAAGGCGCCAGATAGATGTGGCCCTCGACCAGGGGCGTCGCCGCATTCACGATCGAAACCCGGAACGGCGTGACGCCCTGAAGCCACTCCGCAAATCCGGCGAGGAAGGCCGGCGTCATGTGCTGCACCAGAACGATGGGAAGGGGGAATTCGGGCCCGAGACCGGAGAAGAGCCGCATCAGGGCGCCGGGCCCCCCGGTGGACGCGGCGACGCCCAGTGTTCGATACGGGCCGCGGATCGCAGGAGGCGGGACTGAGACGAGCGGCGCGGCTTTCATAAACTGCTGGTCCTCGCGCTGCCGCACTACCTTCACCTCGCTCATGATGGCGAGTTGCGTGCAAAGCTTGCCCGCAAGCGCGGCGTAGTCTTCGTTGGTCGCGGCCGCGGGTTTTTCGACCACCGCGAGAGCGCCCGCCTGCAGGGCGCGCATTGTCAGCGGGACCTCATCGTCGCGAATACCGGAAACGACGACGATGGGCGTCGGGTGGCGCGACATGATTCGGCGCGTGGCCTCGAATCCCTGCATCCCGGGGAGATGAATATCCATGGAAATGACGTCGGGCGAGAGACCCTCCACCATGGTGAGCGATTCCTCGCCGCTGGACGCGATGCCAACAACGTGAAATCTGGAATCGGCGGAGACGATGCGCCGCAGGTGCTCGGCCACGACGGGTGAATCCTCAACTATCAGAACCCGGATCGTTTTCATAGGATTTGGCGAATGACGTTCAGGAGCTCGCGCTGATCGAATTTCTTCTTGACAATGTAAGCGTCCGCGCCGAGCGACAAACCCATCTGCTGTTCGTCGCGGTTTTCGAGCGAAGTCACCAGAATCACCGGGATTTTTTTCAGCGCCTCGTCGCTTTTCATTCTTTCGAGAAGCTGGAAACCGGTGAGGCGAGGCATCATCACGTCCGAGATCACCAGGTCCGGAGTTTCGACGCGCAGGTTTTCCATGGCTTCGACGCCATCCACTGCCAACCGAACCTCATAGCCGTGGGCTTCGAGGATGCTCTTTTCGAGCGAACGCGTGGTGAGCGAATCGTCGACGACGAGGATACGCGATTTCCTGAGACGCGGTTGTTCGGCCGTTGCCGGCGCCGGCGCCCGCCGCACGCGGCTGAAGCGTTCGAACAGACCGTTCACATTCAGCATTACCGCGACGGAGCCGTCTTCCATGGGGATGGCTCCGGCCGTCAGGCCCGCGGCCGAATCCGGGAGACCCGAATCTTTGATGATGGCCGCGCGTTCGTCGACGAGCCGGTCGGCGGCGATTGCGGCGCGTCTGCCGTTGAGATTCAGGATGGCGCAGGAAATTCCGGCCGTTTCATCGACAGGCGCGGGAGCATCGTCGAATCCGAGCAGAGCGGCCAATCCGGCCAGCGCGACGGGACCATTCGCGGTGGCGATGGATTCGCGCCCACCGACATTCCTGATATCCGATGGCTTGACGCGGCAAAGGCTCTCCACAAATGCCGCGGAGATGCCGAAGACATGCCCCCCGGCGGAGAACAACAAGACGTGCTGCGTGGAAATGGAAATGGGGACGGACAGCGCCACGCGCGTGCCGCCTCCGGGCGCGGGCTGAATCCCGATCTCGCCGCGCAGACGGTTCACGCTCCGCTGTACGATCGAAAGCCCCATGCCCCGCCCCGAAACTCCCGAAACGGTCTTCGATGTGGAGAACCCCGGATGAAAAACAACCCTGGCCAGTTCTTCCGGATCTTCACCCGCCTCGTCGGCGCCGGTGAGTCCGCGCTGACGGGCTTGCCGGCGGATGGCCTCGTAATCCAGACCGCGGCCGTCGTCTTCGATCGAGAGCGCGAGACGATCTCCGCGGGAGTTCAGGCGCAGCCGGATGGTTCCTTCGGCCGGTTTGCCCGCGCGCTCGCGTTCGTCGGGATGTTCAACGCCGTGGGAGACGGCGTTGCGCAGAAGATGCATCACCGGATCTTTCAAACCCTGAAGCACGAGGCGATCGGCCTCCGTTTCCAGGCCTTCAGAATGGAAAGCAATTTGTTTGCCTTCCTGCTGCGCCAGATCTCGGACCATGGGCCCGAAACCGCCAAGGGCGACCTCGGCCGGAGTCATGCGAATGCGGCAGGCGCCCTGATAGACCCGGCCGGCGCGCTCACGCAGAGAGCGGCCGGCGCTTCGGCTCAATCCCGCGACCGCGCGCGCTTCGCGGCTGAGAGCCGCCAGCCTGCCGTCAATGAAGG
>JASHSD010000551.1 GCA_030036985.1 Bryobacteraceae bacterium | reverse complement strand
ACCACGTCGAGCGCGAAGCCTTCGGTGACCTCTTCGAGAACGCGCTGCGATTGTTCCGTTTTCTTGAGCAGGTCGGCGATCTGGGAGGCGGTCGCGACCTTGACCCGGAGCTTCTTGTGCAGCAGGAAACCGAGATCGTCGATGGTGGTGAGGTTGCGCGGATCGGCCAGGGCGATTTCGAGGGTTCCGTTCTGGGCCTTGAGCGGCACGAAGTTGTAACGGAACATCAGGTCGACCGGGATGGAGCGGAAGAGGTCGTGTTCGATCGCGCCGTCGCGGAGATCGATGAATTCGCAGCGATAGCGGGCGGCGGCGGCCTGGGCTTCGGCGATTTCGTTGGCGGCGGCGCCGGCGGGAAGCGGGAGGGTGGGTTTGGTCGGCGTTGCGGTCATCGGTGCGGGCACACTTCGCCCCGGCGTCTAACCATATCTGACGCAGGGACGCGGCGGAGCGTTGAGGAGGTTTGGGGGCGGCGGGTCGGCCTCTTGGGGTCGTTGTGTGTTTTCTGTGGGTTACGGGGGACGCGACTAAAGTCGCGTGTCCGAGTTACGGATTTGTAGCCGTATTTTCATTCACTACTTACTTTACGCAGGTACAATAGAGTGAATGTCCAAAATCAAAGTCATAGCTGGGGTATTTCTTTGTGCTGCCCTCGCGTTTGCGCAATTTGAAACATCCGAAGTCGTTGGAACGGTTTACGCCCCCGACCGAACGCCGGTGACGAACGCCGCGGTGACCCTGACCAATCAGGCCACCGGGATCGAGGCGAAGACCACCACTAATGCGAACGGCGAGTACGATTTTCTGGACGTTAAGGTCGGGACTTACACGGTTACGTTCGAAAAGACGGGGTTTCCCAAATTCTCCTCGACCGACATCGCGGTGAACGTGAACGCGCGCCAGTGCCTGGACCCCGTATTGACGGTCGGCCAGGTGAGTAAAACCGTAAGCGTGACAGGCACGGCCCCGCTGGTCGAAACCGATACCAGCGAACACAGCCAGGTGATCGGCACACAAGAGGTCCTGGATCTGCCGCTGAATGGCCGGATCGGACCGCCCACGGTGAAACCGTAGTCGTTGCGTGTATTCTCCGGGCGAGACAGTTGGCCGTTACCGTTATTGGTGAACGGCTCTCCCGCATTCAAAAACGCATTCTGCATATAATCGTACGCGCTGCCGTGAAAATCGTTGGTGCCCGATTTCATGACCATGTTCACCACCGTGCCGCCGGTTTGCCCATATTCGGCCGAGTAGTTGCTGGTTTGATAAGTTAATTCCGCGATGGCGTCCTGTCCCGGCTGGTTTTCCTGTTGCGATTCCTGCGCCATGACATTGGTGTTATTCATTCCGTCGACCAGCGCTGTCTCCGACGCGCCGGGGTTGCCGTTTATGTGCACCGTGAGTCCCTGGGAATTATTGTTCGGCCCCAGAGCCAGGGCGCCGGGCAGCATGAACGCGGACGCGTACGGGTTGCGAACGCCGGAATTGTCCCCGCCGACCTGGAGTATGGGCAGCTCGTCCATGGTCTGGGTGGCGACCGTCTGACTCAACTCGCCGCTTTCCGTTTTGAGCATCGTAGCCTCGGCGGTGACCGTCACCGATTCCGACGCCTGGCCAACCTCCAGGGTGGCGTCCACGCGGATCGTCTGGGCATTCTGCACCACGAGCGCCGGTTGCACGAACTTCTTGAAACCGGCCTTCGTGATGTCCAACTCGTAAGTGCCGGCAGGCAACGTCGGCAGCGTGTAGTTTCCGGTGTTGGAACTCGCCACCGGATAGCGGGCGTTGGTGTCGGTGTTGCGGGCTTCGACGGAGGCGTCAGGAACGGCCGCCCCCGCGGGATCGACGATCGTGCCGGTGATCGTGCCGCCGGTTTGAGCCAATACGATTCCCGAAGTCAAGCACAAGCTCAGTGCAACTGCCGTTAAACGCATATATTCTCCCCTTTTCTCTCCCCTCGCGTTTCCTCGCACGACCACCCGCCGCGATCAACCCGCGCAAATCGTCTTCGCTTCAGGCGTTTTCGGCCCGAATTGGGGCTCCTGAACGAGCGATTTTCTGTGCCCGAGGAGTGCTATGCCAGTTGAAATTCGGAGTCAATCCGTATGAATTGATATCATTAATCAAAAATAATGAATTACGGAATGATTTGAATCGAAGCGCGCCGCGCGAGGCCGACGGGGTCCGGCCGCGGTTAAGAAAGCCCATTCCGAGTTAAGGAAGTCCATTCCGAGCCGCGCGCGCAAGCAAGCGGCTTTTCGCAAAAGGATCGGTTATTTGGCGCCACGTCCTGACTGCGCCTGCCACCGGACAGGATTGGCCTCTGTCGATTGTACAAGGCGCACGGGTCGCGTCATACTGGCATCAGCCACGCATGATCGCGCGCCGCCTCGAAGAAATCACGTATTACGAGGAACTGGGCGTTGGCTCGCGCGCTTCCGCCGAGGAGATCCGCGAAGCCTACCGGGCTCTGGCGCGAATTCTCCATCCCGATCAGTATGCCGATCCGCAGCTGAAAAGGGTCGCCGAAGCGCAGATGCGCAAGTTGAATCGCATTCACGCGATCCTTTCCGATCCCCAGCGGCGGCTTCAGTATGACGAACTGCTGGAGGGCGAATATGAAGCCGTCATCCCCATCGTCCCCGCGCCTCAGCCGCGGTTCGCTCCCGCATTCAGGAGCGGACTCTCGAAAGCGGCCTGGGCCGCGGCGATCTTCTGCGGCGTCGGGCTGCTGATCTGCTTCACCGTCAAAAACATACCATCGACGCAGGGCCAGGCGCGGGAACCGGATGCTCCCGCGGAGACGATCCCCGCCGCATCGCCGGACCCTGCGGCTGTAGTCACGCCGGATCAGGCGGCCGAGATCGCGGGCCTGCGTTCGGACCTGCGTGCGCTGACAATGGAACGCGACGCCGCCGTGCGCGAAATCGGACGGCTGCGTGGAAGGGACCTGAAGCCACAGTCGAACAATAATCCGGAGCGGTCTCAAGTCGCCGAATTGCGTTTGCCCGCGCCGACCGCCGCGGACTCCATCTCGCCCGGTCCGCCCGCGCCGACAAAACCGACGCCGTCCCGCGCCGATAAACCCGCCGGCCGCAAACTCGCCGGCTTCTGGTTTTACGCTGTCCCTCCGCATGGCCAGCACAACAAGAACCAGGCTCTTTATCCGCCCGAGTACATCGAACTCACCATTTCGGAGGAAAACGGCGCGATTCACGGGAAGTACCGCGCGCGCTTCCGTATCGTCGACCAGGCCATTTCTCCGGACGTGAACTTCGCCTTTGCCGGCGCCTCGTTCACCGGAACTCAGGGAACATTTCCATGGACCGGAGCCGGGGGCGCCAAAGGCCAACTTACCCTGAAGTTCATGTCCGAAAACTCGCTGCGCATCGACTGGAACGCCACCGATCTCGGCGCCCAGCAGGGACTGGACGAAGGCACCGCCATCCTTAGCCGCCGTATCGACTGACCCCGGTCTGAATCAGCGCCGCCGCGACATAAAAGTGGAATCTCGGAACGTATCCATTCTGAGCCGCGACCGCGAGGGAGCGGTCGCCGGGAGGCAGGACAAGCCGGAAACGAAGACCGCCGTGGGTTTCTCTCGCCTCCTGAACGTCCTGATCCTCCCACAACAATCGAGTGCTTCCGTGTCGCGCCCAGCGCTTGCGATCTGGTCCATCCCGCTCCAGAAGGTTCAATCCTCTTCTCGCATACGACTTGAAATCGTTCATCACTGGCGATATTTGCTCGATTGCCGTGGCAGAGCGGCTGCGCTGGCGGCCCTGCGGGCATTATCGGCCGCGCATGTCGGACCAATCACGTGCGCGCGGTATCGGGCGCTTGCCGGAGACATGTCGCGGATCGGGCGCCGGCAATCCGCTTCCCGGCAGATTGTGGCGCCCGTCTACAGAGCCCCAATCGTCTCCGTGGAGGCGCCTCGCAATACGCGAAGGTAATGAAGTACCTCATTCCCGTTCTTCGGAATCAGCCTGTGCACCGCTTGCTTACGCGCGCGGCTCAGCACCAATCGCGGCTCAGCGCGGTGTATTCCGTATGCTCGTCGCGCTCCCCTGAATCAGCACCGCCGCGCTCTTATCGACGTACCACGTCATATCCGGCGACGCGATCTGAGAAGGCGCCCGCATGGGATCGATGGGTCCGCGCAGAACGGCGTGCAGGGCCTCTGCTTTATCCGTGCCCGTCGCGAGACAGAGCGTGAATCCCGCCCGTTCCAAAACGCCCGGAAGCAACGTGACCCGGTGCTGCCGAAGCTTCTCCACCCAAACCGAGGCCGCGATGCCCGTTCGATCCGCAATGAGCGGTTCGCCCGGAAACAAACTGGCGGTGTGCGCGTCCGGCCCCATGCCTCGCTGAACCACATCGAACACCGGCAGCTCGCCTGGATGGAGATTGATCACTTGCCGGATCTCATCCCCGTAGGCCGCGGCCGCTTCCGCGGGCGGCAACTCCGTGCGCACGCGGTGGAATCGGCTCTCGTCAATCCCCGCGGGCAACAGCAGCGACTCCCGAATCATCCGGAAATTGCTCTGCGGATCGTCCGCCGGCACGCAGCGTTCATCCACCTGGAAAAATTCCACGCCGGACCAGGCGAAGCCCCGCTTCACCATCGACGCAAACATCAGCCGCGGCGTGTTGCCGCCGGAGAGCGCCAGAGTGGCCACGCCGCGCTCTTTCCGGGCCTGGTCGAGGATCTCCAGCGTGCGGTCGCCGCAGGCATCGGCGGCGGCCTGCGCGGTTTCGAAAATCAGGACCTTGGGATCCATACCGACATCCTTTGCAACGCGCGTTCGAACGCGCCGTCGTGGGTCATAATGTTGAGTTCTTCGCGGAGCAGATCGCAATCCGCGCACTCGGGCAGGTTGGCGCGCTGCCGCAGAGTTCCGATTTCGTATTCCGCGCAATTGGGGCCAAGTTGAATGTTGAGGTCGGGATCAATGCGAATCGCCTTCATCTCGCCCCGCCCCGCGGTATCGATTCGGTGGAGAGCTGCGTCGATGCCCGGTATTTCCGACCTGAACCAGGCCTGCATGTATCTGGCGCCGGGCGAAGCCTCCGTGCCCGAAAAATCGATGAACGCATTGCCGATGGCGCCGAGTTCGCGGCCGTCCAGCAGTTGCGCGACGAGCTCGCGGATCTTCGTGAGTCGAGTCCACGCAAGGTCCGCGACGATGTGCCCCACCTGCGACAGCACCCGCAGGTCCGCGAAGGCAGGCGCACCGGGCCGTTCGGAATCGACGATGATCTTGTCGGTGAGATTCAGCAGCGGGCTGATGTCGGGAGCGCTCTCGAGACGCGGCGAACGGAACCAGACCACGCGCGGCACATCCGGCGCGGCCAGCGGCCCGACAATGCCCGGAACATCCACCAGCCGGTTGAGCGAGGCCGTGATCGCGATTTCTTCGCAGCAGACTTCGCGGTGATGGCCCACCGGCATCCAGCAGCGCGCCGAGACGCGCGATTCCAGCTCGTCGCCGTCCTCTTTCAGGCGCACGACGATGGCTCGATTCGGATGCGCGCGCATCACCGCTTCGAGCGTGCCGTCGAGCGCGCGGGGATCGTCTTCGTCATTGATGAAAACGATCAGCGTCATGGCGCAGGCGCGCAGGCTGCCGGAGGAATATTCTTCCGGCGCTTCTCCGGGCTGCGGCTTCGTCATGTTGTTCCACAGCTCGGAGATTTCGTGCAGAATGGCGTCGGGCTTGACCGCCTGTGCCGCGGGCATCAGGGGCGCCTCCACGCGTGGCCGTAACGCGACAGCATCTCATCCGCCGCCGCGGGTCCCCAGGCGCCCGCCGGGTAATTCGGGAACGGGAATTTCTGCGTACTCCAGTAATCCAGAATCGGCTGCACCGCGGTCCAGCTCGCCTCGACCATGTCCTGCCGCGTGTAGAGCGTGGCGTCGCCGATAATCGCATCGAGCAGCAGCGTTTCATAAGCCGACGGCGAACGCTCCCCGAACGCGGAACCGTAGTTGAAATCCATGGAAACCGGCCGCAGCGTCATGCCCGCGCCGGGATGTTTGGAAACGAACTTCAGCGAAATGCCTTCCTCCGGCTGAATGCGCAGGATGAGAAGATTCGGCATAGCCTGGCTGTTGTCGCCGAACTCGTTGCGGAAAACGGCGAGCGGCGCCGAACGATAGTGGATCGCGACTTCCGTCACGCGCTTCGGCAGATACTTGCCGGTGCGAATGTAAAACGGCACATTCGCCCAGCGCCAGTTCTCGATCATGAAGCGGACGGCCGCATAGGTTTCCGTCTGCGAATCGGGCCGGACGCCCTTTTCCTCGCGAAATCCAACCACCTGGCCTCCGCCGACACGCCCCGGCCCATACTGCCCGGCCACCGTGTTCGCCGCTACTTCTTCGGGCTTCATGACATGAATCGAGCGCAGCAGCTTGGCGCGTTCGTCGCGCACGGCGTCCGGCGAGAAGGTGGCGCTGGGTTCCATGGCGATGGTCGCGACCACCTGCAGCAGGTGATTCTGGATCATGTCGCGCAGCGCGCCCGCTTCCTGGTAATAGCCGCCGCGCCCTTCCACGCCGATCGATTCGGCGGCCGTGATCTGCACATGCTCGATATAGCGCCGATTCCAAAGCGGTTCGAAGATGCCGTTGCCGAAGCGAAACGCCAGGATGTTCTGGACCGTTTCCTTGCCGAGATAGTGATCGATGCGATAGATCTGACGTTCGTCGAGAACCTTCTGTAGTCTCGCGTTCAGCTCTTTGGCGCTGGTGAGATCGTGGCCGAAAGGCTTTTCGATGATGACCCGCTTCCAGCCGCCATCCTCTTTGGCCATGCCCGCGGCGCCGATGCCTTCGACGATCTCGGCGTACTGGCTCGGCTGCGTGGAAAGATAGAAGAGCGTGTTGCCGCCGGTCTGACGCGATTGCTCGACTTCCCTGAGGCAGTCGGCCAGCCGCTGAAACGTGGAGTGGTCGCCTACGTCGCCGGGCATGTAGAAAAGGCCCTGCGCGAACGAATTCCAGAGGTCTTCGTCGAAGGGCGAGTCTTCCAGAAACTTCGCCACGGAATCGCGCATCAACTGGCGGAAGGCTTCGTTCGACAGCGGCGTGCGCGAAAGGCCGATAATGGCGAAGCCGGGAGCCAGGCGGCCCTCCCAGGCGAGACGATACAACGCGGGCATCAGCTTGCGCCTGGTGAGGTCGCCATTGGCGCCGAAGATGACGGCCGTGCACGGCGGCGTCTTACGGTGGAAACGAAGTAGATCCTGCAGGGTGGACGCTTGCGACATCAGCATCAACAGTAACAGATGAAAATGAAAATTACGGTACAAGCGCTCACTCTGGCCGCGGGATTTTCGCTTGCCGCTCAGGTATATCTGGCGTGCTTCCGGCGCGGTTTCTGGCGGCTGCGGGAGCGCCTGCGGCCGCCGGCTCCGCCGGGTTCCGATGCCTCGATCGCCGTAGTAATTCCGGCCCGCGATGAGGCGCCGTTGATCGGGCAGACTGTGCGCTCGCTTCGCGGCCAGAAGTTCCGCGGAAGCCTGCGTATCGTGGTCGCCGACGATCAGAGCACCGATGGCACAGCCGAGGCCGCGCACGCCGCAGGCACGGATCAGGTGATCTCCGTCACCGTTCGTCCGCCCGAATGGAAAGGGAAATTGTGGGCGGTCGCTTCGGGCATACGAGCCGCCGCTGGCGCGCCGGACTTCTTTCTGCTGACCGATGCCGATATCGAATATGCCTCAACCAATGCGATCGAGGCTCTCGTCGCGAAGGCCGAACGGGGATTCGATCTGGTCAGCGTGATGGTCCGGCTGCGGACCGAGTCGCCTGCGGAGAAGTTCCTGATTCCCGCGTTCGTGTTCTTCTTCTTCAAGCTCTATCCACCGGCATCGGTGTCCTCGAAAGGCCGGACCGCCGCGGCGGCCGGCGGATGCATGCTGATCCGCCGCGAAATGCTGGAACGGATCGGCGGTATCGAAAGTATCCGCGCGGCGCTGATCGATGATTGCGCGCTGGCGAAGCGCGTGAAAAGCGCGGGCGGGCGCGTCTGGCTGGGAACCAGCCCTCTCGCGATTCGCAGTGTCCGCGAATACGGCCATGCGCGCGACATCCGGTCGATGATCTCGCGTTCGGCTTTCGCGCAGCTGCGCCATTCAACTCCGCTGTTGCTCGGGACCATCGTTGGCATGCTCGTGATCTACGTGGCGCCCGTTCCGGCTTTATTCCTGGGCGGGAGACTAACGAGGCTTCTCGGCGCGGCCTCGTGGCTGCTCGGCGCCGCGATCTTTCTCCCGACTGTGCGCGAATATCGCGTCAGCCGCGGGATCGCGCTCTGCCTGCCCGCCATCGCTCTGTTCTATCTGGCGGCAACGGCGGAGTCGGCTTTTCGTTATTGGACGGGCCGGGGAGGGAAGTGGAAGGGACGCGTTCAGGATCCGCTTAGCGCCGCACGATGATTTCGCGCAGGCTCTCTTTCGTCAGGAAAAATTTCACCGATTCGAACTTCCCGAAAAGTCTTTCCAGGTTCCGGTTATTGAACACGTGCCCGGTCGGCCGCAGGCCGCGATCCGTCAGCACGATGGTCCTGCGATCCGCGATTCGAAAAGCATACGACGGCACTTCCGTGAGTTTTTCGTTCGCGGTGAAGAACGCCAGCAGATAGGATTTCGGCTTCATCACGAAGTGAAGCCGTTCGATCACCGCGTTCAGAAGCGCCGGAGACATGAACTGCAGCGAGTCCCAGAGCAACACGCCATCGAACGTTTCGGCGGGATAGTCGAAATTCTGCTTCAGGAAATACTCAATGCGGCTCACGTTCGTCTGTTCGGCGGGATCGCTGCCGAAAGCTTCGTCGAGATTGCGGACGAGATCCTGCGAGTAGATCTTATGGCCGAGGTCGAT
>JASHSD010000550.1 GCA_030036985.1 Bryobacteraceae bacterium | reverse complement strand
TTCCATAGCGAATCCATGCAGGCAGGACAAACCTCCAAAGCCCTCACCAGACCGGAAGCCATGTGTGAAGCCGGGACACCGTGATCGAGCAGCACATGCAAGGTCTGTTCATCGCCGCCCGCCTCCGTAAACACCCGCCCCCGGTAGGCCTTCGCATCCAAATTCACGCCGTTTTCCAGCAGGAGCTTCAGGACAGGACCCGTGTGATTAAAGCGCAGGGCGATCAGCGCCGGGGCGTGGAGCCATCGCGCGAGACAGCGTTGGGATCGGCGCCGTGCTGCAGCAGTACGCGTGTATTCGCGGCGTCATCCGCTGCCCACATCAACGCGGTCGCGCCGGCGTCATTCGCGGCATTGACGTCGGCGCCTCGTTCAATCAATTGGCGTATGGATTCAGAGTCGCCGTAGAGGGCTGCGAACATCAATGGAGTGGAGCCGCCGGCGGTTCTCAGTTTCACCGACTCGGGGTCATCGCGAAGCAATTGCGCGAATGTTTGACGGTCCGCGGCGCGGAGAGCGTCGACAATTCGTGCAGCCCCTCAGATCGTCGGGGAACGAAAGTTTGTCGCCCGAGAGTGCGTCGGGCCACTCCGCTCCCTGGTCGATCCATCTTTTGACGAGGTCGATCTGTTCCGCGCTCAGAGGCCGGTCCGGCGGCATTCGTTGTCCGTTCTTCGTGCCGACGATACGCTGGTAGATGCGGCTTTCCAAGGAGTTTCCCGGTCTGATTGTGGCGGCCTCGCTAATCGCCATAGCGGAGCTTCGCATGTCGAGCCGCAGGCCCCCCGACTGTTGCGACGCTCCGTGGCATCCGACGCAATACTGCCGAAACAGAGGTTGGATGTCGCGCTGGAAATCAACCCTGCCAGTTGATTGCGCTTGCACGAGCACAGCAGACTGCGCCGCAGATCAGCTTCGAAAAAGGCCAAACCATCAAGCCTCCCCAATCAAGTGCTTTGTATTTCAGGAGAAGTATAGAACATTCAGTCGCGGCGATTCGTGCGGGAAATACTTATCCGTTTAGCCGCGTCCCCGCCTGGGCGCCGATCGCTGATTGCGACTCTCGTCTCCGCGCACCCAACACGCAGCCGCACCATAGAGACGACGACCGCCGGGACGAACGCAGTGGGTGCAACTTGCCAGAGCCCATGGATATGCGCGTTGCCGAAGACTCACGATTTACACACGGCTGCCGCAAGCTCACAGTCAACGAGGCGGAGACGAAACGGCATCAGCGTCATGCCGGCAATCTGACGGCGCTCGTGAAGGGGCGCATTCGTCCACATATTTAAGGTTGTCGGGCGCGCTGGAATAAATGGCCCATGACGGTGTCGGCAAACGGTTACGCTTCGCAAATGACGATGCTAACGCAAGCGGCCCGGATTGCGATATCCACGACCAGCATCACTCTATTTCGCTTGGGGCGGGACGTAGTCCGGCGGCAGGGCGGCGCCTTCGCCGAAGAAATACTGCTCCATTTGCTGGAGCAGGAACTCCTGGGCTTCCTGCGTACCGAGGTTCAGCCGGTACTCGTTCATCAGCATCTTCATGTGCTCGACCCACATCTTCCACGCTTCCTTCGAAACGTTCTCATAGATGCGCTGGCCGAGCGGGTGGCCTTCAAACGGGACCTCGTCGAGGCCCTGCATCTCGCGCTGAAACTTCACGCAGAAGACTTTGCGCGCCCCGTCGGGGATCGGTGCGGATTGGTTCAGATTCGTCGGAGCGCCACAGCCCATATCCGTCAGGATACCAGTGGCGGACGCCGTTTGTGCCAGTCCGTTCGGTTCTGAAATTCGCGGCCGAGGGCGAGCAGCGTATTTTCGCTGAATGCCGGCCCTACAAGTTGCAGGCCCAAGGGAAGACCACCCGCGAAGCCGCAGGGAACCGTTAGCGCCGGCAGGCCGGCCAGATTGCCCGCTGGAATCAGCCGCTTCATTCCGGGCGTGGCCGGGATCGGCGACGGCACTGCGTCGGGTCTGTCGAGCGGTTCAGTGATCTTCGGCGCGACGTTATAACGCGAAGGCGCGATCAGCAGATCGAGGTCGGCGAAAAGCTCGCGAAATTTCTGCTTCGCCAGGGCGCGAATGCGCATGGCTTTCAGATACTCCGACGCCGAGATCGTCAGGTCGGCCTTCAGGCCCGCGATCTGACTGGGGTCCTGCAGCTGTTCCACACCGCCACTGAGAATCAGCGGCTCGAAGATGGATCCGGCTTCCGATCCGATCACGACATCGGTCATCGCGCCGTAGGGAAAATCGGGCAGCGCGGTTTGGACAAACTGCACGCCGGTATCCCGCATGACCTGCATCGCGGCCTGAAATGCCGGCTGCGCGGCCGCATCGGCCCAACCCATATCGTCGGGCGCGAATCCGAGCTTTAGGTCGCTGAACTGCCGCGCGTATTGGGGCGTGTAATAGAAGCTCTTGTCCGCCGAGCCGGGGTCTTTCGAATCTGAGCCGGCGATGGTTTCGAGAACCAGCCCGCAGTCCTCCGCAGTGTGGCAGATAGGGCCGATCTTGTCCATCGTCCATGAAAGCGCCATGGCGCCATGCCGGCTCACAAGGCCATACGTCGGACGCAAGCCGGTTACTCCGCAGAAGGCCGCTGGCGTGAGGATGGACCCCGAAGTTTCCGATCCCAGCGCGAACGGAACCAGACCCGCGGCAACGGCGCTGGCCGAGCCGCTCGACGATCCGCCCGACCAGCACGTGGGGTCCCATGGATTCAAGCCCGGTCCGAACAGCGAAGCGGCCGCTGTGCGATATCCGCCGCCGCCCGCCAGTTCGACCATCGCCAGTTTGCCGATGATGACCGAGCCGGTTTTATCGAGCTTCTGCAGCACGGTTGCGGTTTCGTTGAGCACCTGCGTGGCGTAGGGCTTCGCGCCCCAGGTGGTGGGGTAGCCTGCCAGCGACAGCAGGTCTTTCGCGCCGAAGGGAATGCCCTGCAGCGGGCCGCGATAGCGCTCGCGCTTGAATTCGTCTTCGACATCCTTCGCGCGTTTGAGAGCCGGTTTGGTCAGCGGCAGAGCGAGCGCGTTATAGCGCGGCCCGAGTTTCTCCAGACGATCGGCGAAGGCCCGCACCAGTTCGACTACGGTGAATTCGCGCTTCATCAGGCGCGCGTTCAGGTCGGTAATGGTGGCGAAGAAAACGTCGTCCGTCATGCCTTGAAAGAAAATGCCGGCTCGACGGACATGGCGCTATCAAACTGCGCCAGAATTTGCGCGTTCTGCTTTTGCGATTGGATCGCCGCCGCATTCCAGTCGGTGTTCGGCGGCGCGGGAGTCTGCCCGACGGCCACCGCAACGCCGATGGACGCCGCGGCCATGATCGCCAGCTCTCTGCGCGTGGGATTTACCAACAACTACACCCTCTGTTCAGCATACTTCGTCTCGAGTGCATCGAGCGCGGCGGTCTCCATAGCGGCGCGGGGCGCGGTCTCGCCGGTCCAGATTTCGAACTGGCGGACGGCTTGTTCGATGAACATCTTCAGCCCTGGTATGACCTTCTTTCCCTGCTCGCGCGCGCGCTTGATCAGAGTGGTCTCGAGGGGGTTATAAACGAGGTCGAAGACGATCTCGCCGGGAATCTTGTCCTCGAAGTAGCAATCCTTGACGTCGGGCCACATGCCGACGGGCGTGGCGTTGATCACGACGTCGAAATGGCGCATCAGCGTCTGCTCGTGCGACATCGGCTCGCCGCCCACCAGGCGCGCGAGGGCGCGCACGCGGTCCGCATTGCGCCCGGTCAGCGCGATCTTCACTCCGGCGTCGGCGAGCGCGCAGGCAGCGCTGCGGGCGGCGCCGCCGTTGCCGATGATCAGGGCCGTCGATTTCGGAAGCGCGATGAGTTTCGAAAGGGGTCCGGAAATGGCCTCGGCGTCGGTATTCGCGCCGCGCCATTTTCCGGCTTTCCGCCACACGGTATTGACCGCGCCGATGCGCTTGGCCAGCGGGTCCACCGAATCCAGGTAGCGCATGATGCGGCGCTTGTGCGGAATGGTCACGCTGAATCCGGCAAGAGGCAACTCCTCGGCGAACTGGAAGAAATCCCGGAGCTGATTGGCGGTGACCAGCAGCGGCACATAGACCGCGTCGATGCGCCGGGACTGAAAGGCGCGGTTGTGCACGCTCGGCGAGACCGACTGGCGCACGGGGTCCGCGATGACCGCATAGATTTTCGCGGCCTTGGTGAATTTGTCGAGGCGATAGAGCGAACGAAGCTGGCGCGCGTTCACCTGGCCCGAAGCGGTGCCCTGCGCGTGCGCGGGCGCGGCGTAGGTGTAGACCGCGCCGAGTCCGGTCGAGAGCACCCGCGAAGGGAAACCGAGTTCGCCCATCGCGAGCGTGACCAGGGGGATCTTCGGGCTCAGACGGCTGGCCGCAAGTACGCGGCCGATATCGGTGGGCTTGCGGGCCGTGCTGACCACCTTGTATACGTCCGCGGGCACCTTCTGCATGCGCTTGAGGACGGGATCGAGCGGAGGGGTTGTTTCGAAATGATGCCAGGAGATCACGAGCAGCGCGGTGGTGCGCAGCGCGGCGCAGCGCTCCGGCACCAGTTCGGCGGTTTCGATTTCGACGTCGATGGCGCGGGCGCCGTTCTCGACGGCGAGTTTCAGGATGGCCAGCTGCTCCTCGATGCTGCCATTGAATCTGCCGTGGTTCTGATGCCGGCGGCAGGTGGCGAGGATGGTGCAGTTCGGATAGCATTCGAGGAATTGCGCGATGGCGCACGCGGCCTGAGCCGGATCGGGCACGTAGTCGAGGCGGAATTCGAGAAAGTTCTCGCCCGCTTCGGCTTCGCGGCGCGCCTGTTCGAGGAGCCGGGGAACATCCGGGAGACCTAAGGCGATGCAGATTTTGGGAAGTGTGCGGCGATGCGTCTGGGTCATATCCGATTCCGGCGACGCATCGGCAAAAGGGCCGTTTCGCGCGATTTCATCATAGTGATTGCGTCCGGGCCACCCTGCCGTCCGGCGCGAATTCATCAAAGCATATCAGGTGACCACGCGGGGAGGAAAATCGAGAGGCGGCCTGCGCCGCTAACACGCTCAATCGGCCTGGAGCGCTGACGCGATCGCCGCCCCGCTCTCTCGTCCCGTCTCGCTCCGTGTCCAGTTCGCCGATTTGCCGCTCAGCGGTTTATGCCCTGACAGTCCATTTTCGCCATGTGGGTCCGCACCTCTGCCCCCTTTAGGGGGCGCGTAAGAGATCCGCCGTGTTGGCTCGGCGCGGCTTGGCGCCGCCACGGCGCCGTCCAACACATCAGAGCCTTCGGGCCATGCGAGATGCTGCCGGGATCCCCGCGACCGCAACGGCATTAACGGAGGCCAATTCGCTCCCTATTCAGACGATTGCCGCGCGACCGACCCGAAATCCGATTGCGTTCAACGGCTATAATTCCGACAATGCTAGCTTAATTATGCATTTACAGGTGCACAAATCCCGTCTATTATCGTACTTAAACAAAACCCAGAGATGGAAATATGTTATCGAGATTTGCTTTGGCCGTTTTGGCGTTGGCCTTGGCGGGACTTCCATGGGAACCCGCACGCGCGCAGTCTGTCGTTACGGGGACCTCGATTGCCCCGGAAGCCGACAGCCCGGATTTGTTCTTCGGTTTTTTTCACCTCCAGGTCGCAGTCAGCCAAGCGTCCAGAACGGATCCTTCGGTTGCCCGATCGGCAGCGCGCACGATGGGCATCACGGACGACCTTTCCTCCGTGGCGGCAGTCTCGGAGGGCGTGGTCGCGGAACTTGCCGAGATCCGGGCGCACGCGGTGGCCGCACGCCAGGCCGCAAGCCCTTCCAGTAGGCCCGAACTTGCCAAACGCTTCGAGTCACAGCGCCGGGCAGCCTTAGAAAAAGCCATCGACTCACTTCGCCGGCAACTTGCGCCCGAAAGTTGGGCAGCGCTCCGGGCCTTTGTGAACGGACGGTACCTGCGGAGCATTCATTCCGAAACAATCACTGCGAGGTAGTCGGTCAGGCCTCTGTTCAGGAGAACTCTATGAAGCGCTTCCTTAAAGGGTTTGTTTTGTTTTATCTACTCACAGCGAGCGCCCTCGCTCAATGCACTGGCGGCGTTCCGCAAACTACGATCTACACAGCCGAATGGGTTATTCGTTCGGGCTCAAACCAGGTATACACGTTAGCCCAGAGTTGGGTTACCGGCGAATATGCGGACGCCTGGACGGCAAACGTCTCGTCCACAACCTACGTGAATGGGTCGCCGGTTCACTCCGGCACTGCGTCAGCGATCAATGGGGACGTTGCGTCGCTTGTTTGGTTTGACACTCCCTCCACGCTAGGCCCGGGGTGTCAACTGTAGTGGCCGCGCTCGTTCCGAGCGATTCGGACGTGCTGCCCGCTGCATTACCGAGCTCTCTGGTGGGACAAACCGGAATTTGGTTTCTGTCGCAGAGCCTGGGTGGCTTCCAAGTTGTTCCGACCCAAGCTGGCCCGTTTCTTCCCGAAAACCTGTTTCTTCCCTTGACCTCCTCGCTGGCCGCTGCCACCTTTTCGGGCACTATCGAGCAACAACTGCTTCAGTATGTAGCTGGCTGGTACGAATCCTTGCCGAACCCAACCGTCACGGACGATATGAAATGCCTTGCCGCGCTGCAGTCGGAATCCACATCTCCTCAAGATGCGCTGGCGGCGGCTGATTTATTGATCGGCTCCCCCGCGGTCAACGCCCAAGTCATCGGCTTGACGGCCGCAATCGGCCTGAGCTCGGACAGCGCCGTAGCTGCCCTGAGCGGCTTGCTGGGCGGAGTCGGATCGAGTCCCAAGCTTTATCTGGTTACAAACGCGCTGGCGGCCGGATACCAGCCCCACGGCGCCGCATCCATTCCGGTGCTGAAGCAGATTATCGATCGGAATTCGGCGGCGCCGGGCGTGGAGGCAGCGGCGGGAGCCGCTCTCGCGAAGATCGTGGTCAAGCAAACGCTTCCTGTAATGGCCGAGCTTCTTAATAGCGGCGACACTACGGCGCAACTGCGAGCCGCGTCATTTTTCGGTCTGTTTACCTTATTTGCGGACAGCAACGGCATCGTCTCCGGAGGGGGTCCAGTCGGACCGTTTGCTACAGATCAAACACGACAGTATACGCCCAGCAGAAACTCAGGAATCACGCCGCAAGAGTACAGCGCGTTCTGGCAGCAATGGTGGGTGCAGAATCACGGCGCGCTCGGACTGTAGCGGCGCCCAGCGTCCCTTCGCTGGCGGACGCGCCGCCGGTCGTGAATGAGGCAGCGGCCGGGTTCACTCCCCCCAGCGGCAGGCCCCGTGCCCGACATCCCGTTAAGCTAAATCGGAGCGCCCGGTTCCGGTTCCGCCAGACAAAGCGCGCCACGCTGGTAGCGAACGCCCGGAAACATGTAAACAATCGAATCCGTGAGGCGCGAGCTCGGACTCTTGACCCCGAATGTATGCGTTCGGCCGCCTTTCCCTTCGGCGGCCCCGCTGCCTTCATACTTCCAGTCGGCGGCGGTGAGAAACGGGATGTCAATTCGCCAGATGAATACCTGTTTCCCGGTTTTCATTCGGCGCGTCGGGTCGATGCCATACCGCCAGACGATGTACCAGCCGGCGTGATTGTAGTGGGACTGAATCGCCCATTGTCTGGCGCTTCCCTTCGACTCCAAAGCTTGTTCGGGCGGAGGGTTGGCTCTGCCGCGCAACGAAAGGTCGGGGAATCTTTGCTGGGCCGTATCCGGATGTTTGTGCCGCTTGTACGGGCTGAACGAATCGAGAGCGCGGACGCCGAGGATGCCGATCACACCGCTGAAAACGTTTGCCTGCTCAAAATACAGGTCGATGAGTTCTTCGGCTTTTTCTTCAACAAAGTCGATGGCGTTTTTGAGGTGAGCAAGGGTCAGGCCGGGAGGCCGCGGGACTGATGGATCGTATCCCTCAGCGGATCTCGCCATTGGCGTTGTTGCCGCTCATAT
>JASHSD010000549.1 GCA_030036985.1 Bryobacteraceae bacterium | reverse complement strand
CCATACCGTTTTCAGCTCCTAGGTTAGTTCTCCGCGATCTTTCAAAATCGCTTCCAGTTTCTCGATAAACTCTTGCCTGCGCCGAATCCCGTCCGCCGCAGCGTCGGCTCTGAAAATGGACATCCTGTCTCCGACAAGGCGATGCCCTTCCATTTGGCGTTCAAGGTCCGCAATCTCTCGGCGCGTATCCTCGATATCCTGCTTAACTTCCGCAGTCGGAATTTTGCACTCAGGCATGACTCACTCCTCTTCGATCTGTTCGGCTTCGCCGATTTTTCGGATGAGCAATCCCAGGCCATCTTGTTGATGCTGCGGAAAAGCCTCGACGAATTTGGCAGACTGCTCGCGCCCGAGCTTAAATCCTCGAATGAACGCGCATCTTCGCACGCTCTCTAAATGCTCCGTAGTCAGCGGCCCGAAATCGCAGTTCTGAGTTCCTCCTTTGCCGTCGTCTTGCGCCCACTTGTCGATTACTTTCACGTAGTTTCGCCTCTCCGATATTCCTTGATGACATCGAGCTTCAACCGAAGCAGCCCGGTGATCTGCTTGGCGCAGTTAGCGACCGCGTTGACCATCTGTGGGCTCGTCCTGACGTCTTCGATCCTTCCGAGGCCGCCCGCGGTCGACTCCATCAATCGCCTGAGCTGCTTCACGGAGGCGTCGATCGAGCTCACAGAACGAGAGCTCTCCTCGTCGAAATTGATCGATGGCGGCGTAGAGTCCGTGAGCGGGGTCGAGAAGCCTTCTTCGCCGATAAATATCTCTCCTGACCCGATCGGCATTCCTGTGATACCAGGCTCTATTTCGCTTGTTCTCATGCTTGCGATTCCTCCTCGATCGCTCTGCCCTTGCAGCGTTGATGCGGATCTTGTTCTTGTGGTGGTATAGCCGCTTCTGAGCACGTCGTTCAGCGAGCTTTGCCGCGCTGAGTCCGGCGTACCACCGCCGTTTGGCGGCGCTATCCCGCTTCCTCTTCGCCGGATTCTTCGCCCTAGCTTTGGCTCGAACGCTGGAATGGCACCGTCTCGACTGGACTCCTCCGATCGTTCTCCAGGCCCCTCCGTACCAAAGCTTTCCGTCTTGAGTTCGGATGGGGACAGGTCTCTGGGTCTTCCGAAAACGCGCGCCAGCGGCGCACACTCGGGCGAGCAATACTTCTTGTTCCTTCGGTCCGCCTCGTTGGGGCAGCCTTCGCGGGCGCATCTCATGTATTCTCCACCGCTGCTGTTCCCATCACGACGTACTCCGGATCGATGCCAAAATGTCCGCCCTTCACGATGTACGTCACCACGCGCATGACGCGCTTGCCGGTAAAGTCCTGGAGTTTTGGGTCCCATTCGTTGAGCTGGAGGAGATCGCCTACCGTGTACAGGCGATCATCTTTCCGAATCTCGAACCTCTTCGTGCCGTCAACCTGCGCACGGAAAAACTCTGGATGGATCTTCAACAGGTGCGTCCGCCCGGTGCGCTGAAATTTTACCGTATTCACAGACACGCTCCCTTGGGTGGAATCGACTCCTCGCGCTCGAGCGCCTTGATCAGCGCGTCGGCCGCTACGACCGCGTTCTCTGCCATGGCTTCTTCTCGATACGTGTTCGAGCGCGTGTCCCCAGACATGACTCCGGAATACATCCCGGCGATGATCATGGTAGCCATCAACTCTCGCTTGGTCATGCCGCCCTCGCTCCAGACCTTTTGTACCGGGTCATCCGCGTAGTCCCTGTCGCTGTGGATCTCCGGAAACGCCGAATCATCGCCACTCATCGCCTGCTCTCGATCTTGAGCTTCCACTCCTCGGCGTCGTGCGTGACCGCCGGATTGTAGCTCTTGAAGTTCCCTAGGTGCCCGAACAGGAGGTGGCAGTTAACGCCGTCCTTCTTGGCCTCGCAGAGGGCGATGAGGTTCTTCGGGTCGAGTTCCTTTTCCCGGTCCAGATGGAACGGCATCTTGTGGTGCGCCTCCAGATTATCGGTGCCATTGCAGACGGCGCACCGCTTACCCTTGAGGAACTCCTTCCTGAGCGCTGGCCATTTCGGCGAGCGCGCCACGTCGGACGGGTGCCGTCCCTGGACTACGTCACGGATTCTCTGCAGGACTGGATGCATTGCATTCCCCCTTTTCGTTCTCCCAGACGACCTTTCGTTCGGGCAGACGGATATCGTGATGCCGCGCCCACTCGCGAATCCATCCGGCAGTGACGGCTACAACCGGATTTCGTTCCTCGGAATCGCCGCGGCGAATTCCCAGAAACCATCGCTCGGTCGGTGACTCCGTGTCCGGCGCTAAACCAATCAGATCTTCAAGTTGTTCATACGGAACGCCGCGAACGTTGGCCACAGTGCCAACGAAGCAAGCGCATTCTCCTGTGTAGGATGAACCGTTCACTTTGCCATCGAGCAGGGCTTTGTAGAGGCCGACGACTTCATCCTTAGCTTTGTCCAGGCGCTCGAATAAGTCCTTTTTGATTTCCTCCAGGTCCGCGCCCTCCAGGTCCGCGCCCTTCAGGTCCGCGCCCTCCAGGTCCGCGCCCTTCAGGTACGCGCCCTTCAGGTCCGCGCCCTCCAGGTCCGCGCCCTTCAGGTACGCGCCCTCCAGGTACGCGCCCTTCAGGTACGCGCCCTTCAGGTACGCGCCCTCCAGGTACGCGCCCTCCAGGTCCGCGCCCTTCAGGTCCGCGCCCTTCAGGTACGCGCCCTTCAGGTACGCGCCCTTCAGGTACGCGCCCTTCAGGTCCGCGCCCTTCAGGTACGCGCCCTTCAGGTACGCGCCCTCCAGGTCCGCGCCCTCCAGGT
>JASHSD010000548.1 GCA_030036985.1 Bryobacteraceae bacterium | reverse complement strand
GTAATTCCACAACCTGGTGAGCTGGGTCTTGATGGCTTCACGGCCCGGTTGCTGCGCGAGCCAGCCGAAGGTCAGGGCGTTCTCTTCCGCGACCCATTTTTCCGTGGCCGGTGAAGCCGCGTCTTCGAGGGTTCGATAGGGATCGGCGATTTTGACGCCATGGTAATCGTCGACCTGATCGGTCTTGGGAGCGAGCGGGTAGTGGAGTTTGGACACAGACGAGACGGTGGCCGCAGCGGCAATTCCGGCGGCCAGCAAAAACGCGAAAATCCGGCAAGGCATTGCTTGCGCAAATTATCGCACGACGACCGCAGAATGGTGGCACAGACTTCAGTCTGTGCGAACGCGACTGAAGTCGCGTATCCAGCTAAGCGAGGGCCGCGCGCATGTAGTCGAGGCACTTCTTCACTTCTTCGGCTGGCGTGCCCGTGCCTCGATATTCGTACTCGACGAACGCGGGTATCGGATATCGTTTCTGCTTGAGGAGCAGCAGCACGGGTTTGATCGGCGTGTCGCCTTCGCCCCACGGCATGTTCGGGCCGTCGTTCTTCTTTCGATCCTTGATGTGCAGGTGCGTGATGGAGGCGTGGTGCTCTTCGATGAAGGCCACGGGATCGAATCCGGCGGCGAAGAAGTGGCCGATGTCGAGATTGATGCGGGCGTTTTTCGACAGCTTGAGCGCGTTCTCGAAACTTTCGGGCGTGGCGAATTCGTTCTGGTCTTTGGTGTTCGAGTGGCCGTGAAAGGCGAGGAGCATCTTATGCTTTTCGGCGTACCGAAGAAGACGCGGCGCCATGCTCACCTGGGTTGAGGACGCGACGATGTTCGTTCCCAGCGCCTTGCCCTGCTGGAAGGTCTTGTCGATCTCCTCGTCGGTGAAGCTCGCGTTGTAATTCATGGTGTAGGAATGGATTTTCACGCCGGCATCGGCGAATTTTTCCCCGACCGCGACGAAATGGTCCATGGGTGTCGTCAGACGCCACTGGCGCAGCGATTCGCGATTGACTCCGGGACCTGGAGACGGCTCGATTCCCGGCGAGAACAGCTCGATTTCGCCGGCGTCATCCGTCTTTAAAGCGGCAATGATGACATCTTCATCGTCCGGCTGGGCGTGCGGCAGCGCTCGATAGCTGTAGGTTTGGACGCCGATGGTAACTCCGCCCGCCGTGCGCATCAGCGGTACGGCCGCGAGAGCTATTCTTCCGAAATCACGTCTTGTGTACATAGAGACACATCTCCCAGTCTAGGAATTGTTTCGGTGGGTAGCGCCGGGCGAAAGCCCTGCCCCACAAGTGCATGAGGGTTCAGCCTGAAGAGGAATAGATAGGAGGGAGACACTCATTGGTCCACCGTGAATGCAAACAAAGAGTCGCCGGCGCCGACGATAAGATACTGCTTTCCGTCCAGCATGTAAGTCTCGGGTCCGTTGCTGATGTTCGCGCCCAGCCCGGCGTGCCATAAGATCTTTCCGGTCGCCGGATCGAAGGCGATAAGGTTTTGCGCGCCGTCGCCCGTAAACAGAAGCTTTCCGGCGGTGGTCAGTATTCCGGCCGATCCTCCGCCGCCCGGATAGCGATGACTCCAGACTGTTTTACCCGTCTTATAGTCGATCGCTCTGAGCGTTCCGCCATAAGTCGCGGCATTGCGCTCTACCGCGGCATAGCCTTCCGGCTGAGGATCCGTATCGGCCAGGTAGAACTCGCTGAAGGTCTCGTTGGTCAGCACATAGAAGAGCCCTGTCTCGGGATCGAAGCTGGGCGCAGGCCAGTTGGTGGCTCCCGTGGAATTCGGCGAAACCAGCACGCCGTCGATGGTCGATTCCTTCGCCGGATCCGGGATGGGCTGGCCTTTTGCGTTAATTCCCTTCGACCAGTTCATGGTTTCGATCATCTTCGCCGTCACCAGGTGCTTGCCATTGGTTCGGTCGAGAAGAAAAAAGTAGCCGTTGCGGCTGGCTTGGGCGATCAGCTTGCGCGGGCGTCCGTTATAAATGCCGTCGATAAGAATAGGCGTCTGAGTCGCGTCCCAATCGTGCGTGTCGTGAGGTGAGACCTGGTAATACCAGGCCATCTTTCCCGTGTCCACATTAAGAGCCACGATGGAACACGTCCATAGGTTGTCGCCTTCGCGGCCATGTCCGCTTTCGACCGGCTGCGGATTGCCGGTGCCGATGTAATAGAGCTTCAGAGCAGGATCGTAAGTGCCGGGCACCCAAGTCATGCCGCCGCCATGGCGCATGGCGTTTTCGTTCGGCCAGGTCTCTGACCCGGGATCGCCTTTTTTCAGCGGCTCGCTCCACCATTTCCACTGCATAGCGCCGGTTTCGGGATCGACCGATTCGAGGAAGCCGGGGACATCGAGCGTATCGCCGCCGGTTCCGACCATCACATGATTGCCGATAATGATGGGCGCAGGCGTGGAGAAGTATTCTTCCTTCACGTCGGCGATCCGGACGTGCCAGCGCTCCTTGCCGGTGCGGGCGTCGAGCGAGACCAGGTAATCGTCGGGAGTCTCGAAGAAGAGCCAGTTTTCAAAGATGCCGACGCCGCGATTGCCGATATGAATGCCGCCGGTGGTCTTCCAGAAATAATGCCAGATCTCGCGGCCGGAGCGCGCGTCGACGGCCCAGGCGTTATCGGGCGTGGCGAAATAGAGGATGCCGTTCAGCATCAGGGGCGTCGCTTTGATCTGCAGACCGCCGAAGCCGCTTTCGCGTCCCGCAAGGGGCGGCGTATCGGGGCCAAGGCCGCCCACGATGGTTCCCGAAGGGTTCTGACCGGCGGCGGGGTGCAGAATCCACGCCAAAGTCAGCGCTTTCACGTTGAGCTGGTTGATTTGCTTGAGAGGGCTGAACCGGCGTCCCGAGTAGTCGCCGTTGTAAGTCGGCCAGGAATTGGTGGGCGGTGTGACCTGCGCGGCAAGAGTCAGTGGCAGCAACAGAGCGATAAGACTCGATTTCATTTCAGCGTCACCAGATAAGCCGTGAGGTTATGGATCTCGGCGTCCGTGTATTTGGAGAGCATGTCGTAGTGCTGCTTCAGCGGGTCATGTAACACCACTTTCGGGATCGCGCCGTTGCGGGAGAAGGAATGGTAGTCGCCGTTGGCATCTGTCAGCGCGACATTGAAATCGTCGATGCGCTCCATGATTCCTTCGAAGGATTTACCGGACGGTAACGTGACTGTAACGGTGACAGGAGCATTGGCGCGGCGCTGACCGGTTCTGCCGCCGGCGGGCATGAGCAGCTTGCCCTGCAAAGCGACGGGATCGTACTTCGCGCCGATGCCTCGCAGATCGCCGGTGACGGAATGACAGGTGCTGCATTTGCCCGCGCCATTGAAGTAAGCCTCGCCGGCCTTCGGGTCGCCTGTAACAATGTTCAGGACTTTGTAAGTGCCCCGCTCAGCCTCGGCGCGAACACCCTCATGGAGGAACGCGACAATGTCCGCGAGATCGGTTTCGGAGATCTCAAACTTGGGCATGCCGCCCGCGGGACGCCCGTTGCGCACGACCTGACCGATGAGATTGCCGTCATCGTCGTCGCGAACGAGTTCGGAGCGAAGCAGGTCGGGACCGCTCTCGCCGCCTCTGGCGTTCGAGCCGTGGCAGAAGCCGCATTTGGCCGTGAAAGTCGCTTTGCCGCGCGCCAGAGTAGCGGGGTCGTAAGCCTCGTAATCCAGGCCCGCGCCGCCGCCGGGACGGCGCACCCGCGGAGCCGCGGCGCTCCCCGGGTTCTGAGCCGCCAAAGGCAGAGACGCGCACAGCAGGGCCAGAACCGCCATACCGTCAGACATCCTCATTATTCTTTCCGCTCGCAATTGTTTCACACTCAGGGCCTGCGGAAATGGAATCCGTACTGAGCCGCGACCGTGAGGGAGCGGTCGCCCGGCTCCGGCGCTCGTCGGAGACACGTCGCGGATCGCGCGCCGGCAATTGTCTTCCCGCAGATTGGGGCGCCAGTCTACGGTGATGAAGGACCCCATTCGCGCTCGTCAGAATCAACCTGCGCACCGCTCCCTTACGGTCGCGGCTCGGCTTGAAGTATTCCCGCAAATTCACTACTCTTGCGAATCTATCGCCTTTATGTCGCCCACCCGCCTGCATATGATACGTTGACAAAACGCGAACAATCTATGTGGCCACAAAGCTACGCGCCTCTTTCGGATAACCTTGGCCTCTCGGCGATAGTCGCCGCGCTGCCTATTCTCACGATGCTGATCCTGCTTGGCGTGCTGCGGAAACCGGCATGGATTTCATCGCTGGCCGGCGTTGCCGTGGCCGCTCTGGTTGCAATATTTGAATACCACATGCCGGGGAAGATGGTGGTGAGTTCGGCGCTCTATGGCGCGGCTTACGGCCTGCTTCCGATTGGCTGGATTGTGTTTACAGCAAT
>JASHSD010000547.1 GCA_030036985.1 Bryobacteraceae bacterium | reverse complement strand
GGCGGGCCAGCGCGGCTCTCGTCTTCCGATTACCGGTCCTGTCATCGTCCTACCAGAGGTGATAATAGCCGCCGCGGCGGGCCAGTTCCACTTCGACGCCGAAAAGGTCTCTGAGCGCGGCGGCAGTGAGGGTTTGTTCCTTGGGTCCGTCGCCGGCGATTTGGCCGCCGCGCATCAGAATCACGCGGTTGATTTCGGGAATGATGTCGGAAAGATGATGCGTGACAAGGAGAATGCCGATGCCCGATTGCGCCAGCTTGCGCACGGTTTCGCGCAGTTCGTGCTGGGCGAAGAGATCGAGGCTGGTGGAGGGCTCGTCGAGAAGCAAGGCTTTCGGGCCGTGCACCAGCGCGCGGCCGATCAGCATGCGGCGCCCCTCGCCGGAGGACATCTCGTCCACCGGTTTGTGCGCCAGATGCGGCGCTTCGAGCAGCGCCAGCGCCGCCAATGCCTTCTCGCGCATCTCGTCCGTCACATGATGATTGGGCCAGATGCCGATGCTCGAAAAGAATCCGGAGAGCACTATGTCGAAGCCGGTGATCTCGCGCGTGCATTGCGACATCAGATCGTTCGAGACGATGCCGAGCATGCCGCGGAGATCGAAAACGTTCCATAACGAGCGCCCCAGGATCGAAACCGAGGATCCCTCGCGTGCCAGCGGATAGCATTCGCGCGTGATGGTCTTAATGAGCGTGGATTTGCCGCAGCCGTTGGGGCCGAGGATGGCGACGTGTTCTCCGGCACCGACGGTGAGGCTGAAATCGCGCAGGGCGACGTTCTCGCCGCGCATGACGGTGACGTTACGCAGATCGATCAGGGGTGGAGAAGACACTCACACCAGTATGCAAATCGGGATCAGTCGGCGCTGTCGGCGATGCCGCCGGGCACGAGAAAGCCCGGGCGCCCGTGGCCGGGGTAAGGTCGGCTGAAACGTACGCGCAAACGGTCGAGAGAAAGGTAAATTACGGGCGTGGTGAAGAGCGTGAGCATCTGGCTCACGATCAGCCCGCCGACAATGGCGATGCCGAGAGGCCGGCGAAGCTCGGCCCCGTTGCCGTGGCCCAGAGCCAGAGGCAGACCGCCGAGCAGAGCGCAGCAGGTGGTCATCATGATCGGGCGAAAACGCAGCAGACAGGCGCGGAAAATGGCGTCCCGCGGGTTCAGCTTTTCGTCGCGTTCGGCCGCAAGGGCGAAATCGATCATCATGATCGCGTTCTTCTTCACGATGCCGATCAGAAGAATAATGCCGATCAACGCGATGATGCTCAGCTCCGTCCGGAAAAGAACCAGGGCGATGAGCGCGCCCAGGCCCGCTGAAGGCAGGGTCGAGATGATCGTCAGGGGATGGATCAGGCTCTCATAGAGGATGCCCAACACGATGTAGACGGCGCAGAGAGCGGTAAGAATGAGAATCGGCTGCGTTGAGAGCGAATCCTGAAACGCCCGCGCTGTGCCGGCGAACTTGCCGGTAATGGCGGCGGGCACGCCCATGTCCTCCTCGGCTTTGTTAATCGCCGCCACCGCATCGCTGAGCGAAACGCCGTCGGGAAGATTGAAGGAGATGGTCGATGAAGGGAATTGGCCGGAGTGCGGAATCGATATCGGCGTCAGGCTTTGAGTGAAATGGGTGAATGCGGAAAGAGGCACGTCGGTGCCGCGTGGAGTCTGGATGTAGATTTTGCTGAGGAAATCGGGGCTTTCCCACCACTGCTGCTCGAGCGCCAGCACCACGTGATACTGATTGATCGACCGGTACATGGTCGAGACCTGGCGCTGGCCGAACGCATCGTAGAGCGCGCTGTCGACGGCCTGCGCGGTAAGGCCAAGCCGCGCGGCGGTATCGCGATCCACCACCACGTTCGAAGACAGGCCGGAATTTTCCAGATCCGAGCTGACATCGGCGATCTGCGGAACGCTGCGCAGACGTTGGAGAATTTTCGGGCCCCATGCTGAAAGCAGATCGAAGTCCTGGCTTTGCAGCGTGAACTGATATTCGCTGTTGGCGGAACGGCCGCCGATGCGCACGTCCTGATTGGCCTGCAGGTACAACGTGGCGCCGGGCATGCCGGAGGTTTTCTCGCGCAGCCGATCAATCACCTGATCGGCGGTCGACTTGCGCACGCCGAGCGGCTTCAGCTGCAGCCACATCTGGGCCTGGTTGCCGCCGTTGCCGCCGCCGCTGGTTCCAGCGATCATGTCGACGGTTTCGACATCGGGATCGGCGCGGACCTGCTGGTCAAACCATTTCGCTTTTTCCACCAGCGCCTGATAGGAGATGTGCTGCTCGCCTTCGATGATGCCCGAGAGCCGGCCGGTGTCCTGCTGAGGAAAGAAGCCCTTCGGGATTGCGATATAGAGATAAACGGAGACGCCGACGGTCGCCAGCATCACGATCGTCATGGGCGCGGAATGATCCAGCACGACTTCGAGCGCCGAGGAATACGTGGAGAGAATCCATTTGAAAAACCGCTCGGTGACGTTGTAGAAGAGTCCGTGGGTGCGGGCGGGCTTCAGCAGGCGCGAGCACATCATCGGTGTCGTGGTGAGCGAAACCGCCATCGAGACCACGATCGAAACCGAGAGCACGACCGCGAATTCGCGGAAGAGGCGGCCGACGATTCCGCCCATCATCAGAATCGGAATAAAGACGGCAATCAGCGAAAGGCTCATGCTCAGGACAGTGAAGCCGATTTCGGAAGCGCCTTTCAGCGCCGCCTGCATGGGCCGCATGCCGTTTTCGATGTGGCGCGTGATGTTTTCGATGACGACGATGGCGTCGTCCACGACGAAGCCGGTCGCAATGGTCAGCGCCATCAGCGAGAGGTTGTCGAGGTTGTACCCGAGCAGGCACATCGCGCCGAATGTGCCGATCAGGGAAACCGGGACGGAGATGCTGGGAATGAACGTCGCCCAGCCGTTGCGCAGAAAAAAGAACACCACCAGAATCACCAGGCTGATGGAGATGAGCGTGTTCTTCTGGGCGTCGTTCACGGAAGCGCGGATGGTGATGGTGCGGTCGTTATCGATGTTGAGATGGACGTTCGGCGGCAAAGACGCGCGGAACTGCGGCAGCAGGGCTTTGATCCGGTTCACGGTGTCGATGATGTTCGCGTTCGGCTGCCGATTGACCCACATCATCACGGCGGGCACGCCGCGCGAGAGACCGGTGTTGCGGATGTCTTCGTTGCCGTCGACGACGCGTCCGAGGTCCGACAACCTGACCGGGGAGCCGTTGCGGTAGAGCACGATCAGGTTGCGGTAATCCTTCGCTTCGAAGAGCTGATCGGTCGTGAGGATCGGCATGGTGACGTCGGCATTCTCCAGCTCACCTTTGGCCTGGTTGGCATTCGCGTGCTGCAGGAACGTGCCGATCTGATCGAGACCCACGTTGTATTGGGAAACCGGCTGCGGATTCACCTCGACGCGCACCGCCGGAAGCGAACTGCCGCCCACGTTCACCTGGCCGACGCCGGAGACCTGAGAGAGCTTCTGCGCGAACACGGAGGAGGCGATGTCGTACAGCTTCGGGCGGGGCACAGTGTCGGAAGTGAGCGAGAGATTGACGATGGAGGAGTCGGTCGGGTTGATCTTGCGATAAAACGGATTTCGCGGCAGGTTGGAAGGGAGATAGCCGGCGGCGGCGTTGATGGCGGCCTGCACATCGCGCGCGGCGGCGTTGATATCCCGGCTCATATCGAACTGCAGCACCACGGTGGCGCCGCCGAGCGAGCTGCGGGAAGTCATCTCGTTCACGCCGGCGATGCGGGTGAACTGCTTTTCGAGCGGCGTCGCGACGGACACCGCCATCACTTCCGGACTGGCGCCGGGCAGCTGCGCGTTGACCAGGATGGTGGGGAAATCAATCTGCGGGAGCGAAGATACGGGCAGTTGGGTGTAGCCGATAACCCCGGCCAGGGTGACGGCGACGGTCAGCAGCGTCGTCGCGACGGGCCTGCGTATAAACGGCGAAGAGATGCTCATGTCGGCACGTCATGCCGCAAGTCCCCGCCGACAGCTTCCGGCCGCAAGGCTTACGTTCGTTTAATTTTACAGCGCTTAATTTTATAGGTCGCCCGGTGAACCGTTCGGGGGTTCTTTTACGTCCAATAGTTACAGGCATGAAAAGTTTGTGTTTCCTTCTTTTGCTGGCGATTCCGGCAGCAGCGGCGGAGATTGGTCCGGCCGGTGTAGCGAACTTCCATCAGGTGGATGCCAAAGTTTATCGGGGCGCGCAGCCGACCGATGAAGGGCTGCGCAACTTGGCTCATCTGGGAATCAAAACGATTGTCGATCTGCGGCATGGAAAGAGCCACACGGACAGCGAGGAGAAGGCCGCCGAGGCGCTGGGGCTGCGTTATGTCAGCGTTCCGATGGACGGGCTCAACGCTCCCACCAAGCAGCAGATCACCCGCTTGCTGGCGGTGCTGAATTCCGCCGATCAGACGCCGGTCTTCGTCCACTGCCGGCAGGGAAAAGACCGGACCGGCGCAGTGATCGCCTGCTACCGAATCGAGCACGATCACTGGACCAACGTCAAAGCCCTGGCCGAAGCCAAACAATACGGCTTGCATCGCTTCCAGGTTCCCCGCGCGAATTACATCCTGAATTTCCTGCCGCCGATGATGTAGAGTCGTCACTGGTGCACCTGCTCGGCTTCTGCCGGTGGCTTGAGAACACGCCGGCCGCGATGGCGTTCCGGAACTCGACCTGGATGTTCGACATTCTGGAGACGTTCCACACGCTCGGCATCGTTCAAGTGGCCGGGACCATCATGCTGGTGGACCTGCGGCTGCTCGGCCTCGGGCTTAAACGCGAGCCGGTTTCGGACGTGGTTTCCCGCATTGTGCCGTGGACGCTTTGGGGTTTCGCGTTCATGGCGGTATCGGGGTTCTGTCTGTTTTCGGCGGAAGCAGTGAAGCTTTACGACAGTACGGCGTTTCGCCTGAAACTTGTACTGCTGGCGTTGGCCGGGCTGAATGCGCTCATCTTTCATCTCACCGTCTACCGGCGCGCGACGGAGTGGGAGAACGCGCCGGTAGCTCCACTGCGGGCGAGGGTGGCCGGTCTGCTGTCGCTGCTTTTCTGGATGGCGGTGATTGCGGCGGGACGCGCCATTGCCTACGGGCCGGGGTATGATCGCACCTGATGCGACAGTCGCTGCAGCCGTTCTTCTATTGGTACGGGCACACGCCGCTGGCGAATATGATGAGCAATTCGAAGGTGCTGATCGCTTCGGCCCAGATTGCGCACCTGCTGGGAATGACGCTGCTGCTCGGGACCATCATGATGGTGGATCTGACGCTGCTCGGGTTCGGCATCAAGCGGTATCCGGTTTCGCGCGTGGCGAAAGAACTCGCGCCGTGGACGGCGGCCGGGCTCGTAATTATGTTCGTCACCGGTCCGCTGAACCTGGCGTCGGAGGCGATGAAGTGCTACGACGCGACTTTTTTTTGGATCAAGATGGGGCTGCTTGTGCCGGCGGTGCTGTTTTACTTCACCGTGCATCGGCGCGTCCGGATGGCCGATCCGCCGGTCTCCGGTTTCCGCGCCCGACTGGTGGCTTGTGTTTCACTGACGCTTTGGTTCGGGATCGCGCTGGCGGCGAAATTCATCGGGTTCGTCGGCGACGATCTGCGGCAGCCCGCGGGAATCTTCTTCAATTGACGGCACCGGTCCGACTGATAATGTTAGGGACGCATGGCACCGTGCCGGACGACCATCCGATTCTCTGGACGCGGGGACGATGAAGGAGCGCGCTCGAGCTTAGTCGCGCTATCAAAGCTGCAAGGATTGTCGAGGGAACGATTCTTGCCGGACGCCGATGTAGAAGAGCGTGTTCAGAGAAGATTCTGACCGGCAGGGCGGCATCTTCACCTGATGCTGCTCAATCCAGACTTTTGAATAAGCAATCTACCTTCATCCGAATTGATAGGACGCAAGTCGATCGTGTGGAAACCGTAAGGGGGCTTCCCGATCACGACCTGAGCGCGAAAAAAATACGTCTCACCCGATTTTGCTGCGAAGGGATAAAGAGAGACCGGAGTGTGACTCTGAAATAGATTGTGAAGCTGCCATTCACCGCAAAGATGGTGCTCTCCGGGGGCAACCTCCGCAGAAAAATATGACTTGCCACAATTCCCGCCGATCCATTTCCCATCAAGGCCATACCTTGTTAGCACGCCGCACCCAACTATTACTGTCCCATCATGCAGTTCATCCTGAATGATATAAACGAGTGCTTGCCCGGCCTCAGGGGTCGCCATGGAATGACTTTTTTTGTCAGTGTGGACGCGGAGCTTGGACTGCGCGGGTCCGCACGCCGCTTCTTCTGGCGGCCTACCTGACTGTTGAGCAAAAATACCATGGTTGAGCAGAATGAGGAGCGTTACGATGTCGCGGGCGCGCTTCATTGGAGGCAGCTTACCACATAAGCAGAGCATCCCGGATTCACGTTTTGCCCGGATTCCCCACTTGGGACGCCGAACCACCAACTCTCCGAAGGCCATGCCGCGCTATCTATCGATGACGATGAACTCGCGCGCGACCGCTTGGCTTGCGTTTCGCTGACGCTGTGGTTCGGGACCGCGCTGGCGGCGAAGTTTATCGGGTTCGTCGGCGACGATCTGCGGCAGCCTGCGGGAATCTTTTTCAATTGATGCGGGGTGCTACCGCGGCTACATTCCCAGACGCCAGCCCAGCACGCCTTCATTCATCCAGATGACGCCCTGAGTGAACCATTTGCCGGGCGGTCCGCTTTTGAGTCCATTGCGGTTGAGCATGTACGCCGCGGGCGCGGGGCCATATTCCTTCACGCGAACAGTCAGCCATGAATTCGGCCCGAGACCCTGGG
>JASHSD010000546.1 GCA_030036985.1 Bryobacteraceae bacterium | reverse complement strand
GACGTGAAGCATCAGCGTTGGTATTGCCGGATTAAGGTTCCCCAGACCGACCGCTACAAGACGGTTTCCTTGAAGACTACCGACGTGGACGCGGCCCGCGAGCGGGCCTTCGATCAGGACGCGGACGTGCGGTTCCGGATCAAACACGAGGTGCCGATCTTCAACCGTCCCTTCAGCCAGATTGCGAAGGACTATGCCGATTTGCAGAAGGAGCGGGTCGAGGCCGGGCAGATCACCCGCCACCGTTGGGAGGTGGTCGAGTCCATCATTCGTACCCAGCTCAACCCTTACGTCGGCACGACGCAAATCAATCTCATTGGGCAGGATCGCTGGGAGCGCTATCCTCTTTGGCGGCATACCAACGGCAAGGGCCGCAACGGCCGCGTCAGTGACGCGACGATTCGCTACGAAATGTCGATCTTTCGGGCGATCATGGCGTTTGCAGCCAGCAAGAAATACGTTGCCGAGAGCAACGCCTTTAAGGGCAAGCTGCCGCTTGCCAAGGTACGGCGTGAGGAGTTCACGCCCGAGGAGTACCGCAAACTCCACACTTTCGCGCGGGGATGGATCAAGAAGGCGCGCCACCCCGGCCATGCTTGGACCCGGACGGTCGCTTACAATTTCATTCTTGTCATGTGCAACACGGGCATGCGCCCGCCGGAGGCCAAGAATCTACGCTGGCGCGATGTCGCGATCAGGACCGACGATCAAGGGCGCAAATTCGTCGTCTTGCACGTGCGGGGAAAGGACAAGTTCCGCAATCTCGTTGCCGCCGGCAACGTCGCAGATTATCTGGAACGTATCCGCGCTATCAGCACGGCGACGCAACCGGACGACTTCGTGTTCGCGACTTCGACCGGCAAGCGCTCCACCGGACTTTATCGAAAGCTGATCGAAACGCTTTTAAAGGAATCAAGCTTGCTGCTTAGTTCATCCGGCAGCCGCCGCTCGACCTATTGCTTCCGTCATACCTACGCTACCTTCCGGCTGTCGGAGGGCGTGGACGTGTATTTCCTTTCGAAGCAAATGGGCACGTCCGTCCAGATGATCGAGGATCACTACGGGCACGTTAACCCGGTCAAGAATGCCGAACGCATTCTCCAAGGCTTGCCCGGATGGGAACCGATTACGGCCGCGCCCAAGATTCTCGCGGAGACTGGCCGCGTCAACGCAGAGACGGCGAAGGATCGAGCCGTCAAGTCAAAGGGCAAGAGGCCCCGTGATTCCTGATTGAGCCCGAGGGCCGGATGCTTCGCATTGAGCTTCGATGCGCCGGCGCGAAGGGCTCACCCGCTCCCAATGCGCCGATGGCGCTCTGGATTGGGTGCGGAAAATCCGCCTAAAGCGGTGTTACTCCCATCGATCCCAAGACAAACGGAATCATCGCATCGAGCTTCGCTGCGCCGTTCGAGCGGGATCGATCCGCACCCGTGCGCCGATGGCGCTCTGGATCGGGTGCGTTCCTTGCTTTCGCTGCGTTTCCAGCCTGAGGCATGTTCTGTTTCGCATAGCGTTGCCCTCGCACGCACTGATCTCAGGGCCAGATGTCTTGCCATTCTTGAATACTGCGCACGAACATGCGCCAGTGCGGGAGCCGCTTGTTAGTTCGTCATCGTCCTTTCGTCCCCTCCCTGATCCGCCTCCCAAGGCGTCCTCTCTTTGTGCCCGGTTCTGCCGTGGCGCGCGGTTCTGTCAAAGCCGCTCGCTTCCGCGCTGACGCTTGTGCAGCTCCGCGCCCTTCGGGTGTCCTTCGGACAGCTTGTGACAGCCCCGCTTTTCCGCCGCGGCCTTGAAACGGGCATCGAGGCCGCCATTGGGGCGGACTCATAAAAGCGAAAGGGCCAAGCTATGACGAAAGAAACCAATAAAACCCGCCCGACGCATCGCGTGTACGCGGTGACCAAGAACGGCGAGAAGAAGTTCTGGCAGCCGATCGGGGCCATGTGGGCACACGCCGACGCCAACGGCTTCAACCTGCGGATCGACTACATGCCGCTGAACGACGCCGAGATCGTCGTCCGCGTCGCCGGCGACAAGCAGGCCGAGAATGCCGGGGCCGCTCAATGAGCGCCTCGGCTTTCGCCGAAAGGGTCGCGTCCGCCGACGCGACCCTTGAGGCCTACATGACCCGCACGTCGTGCGACTGCGAGGAATGTCTTTCGGAACTGCTTCGCGACCTCATGCACTGGGCTGACAAGGCTGGGCTGAATTTCCCTGCGGAATTCCGCACTGCGCGCTTTCACTACTGCGTTGCAGTCGCGGATAGGGAGGCGGCAGCATGAGCAAACGTCGCAAACCAAAGAAGGCTCCGCCGGCCAAACGCCGGCGGCAGACCTTCAAAATCGTCATCGAGGCGCAGGAGATATTCGTCTCCTACGAGCGCTGGATGAACAACTTCGCGAAATTCGAGTTCAGGAGCCCGCACAAGCCGCCGCGCCGGATACCGGTCAGCGACACGGGCTACCTGAATCATTTCGTGCCGTTGCGCGAGGTCGAAGCGGCCAAGAGTCCGCAGGACTTCGCCCGCGAGGAGGCGCTTGCGTTGTTCCAGTCGAAGCTGGCGCAACGCGCCGACCCGCGACAGCTCGCGTTATTCGGGTAATTGCCGAAACGACGAGGCCGCGCATGCAACGCATGTGCGGCTTTGCCGTGCGGATCACGG
>JASHSD010000545.1 GCA_030036985.1 Bryobacteraceae bacterium | reverse complement strand
CTTCGCGACGCGGGGCGCCATGGTGAGGGAGTATGTCGAGAGCTCGCCCGCCTTCGGCTCCGGAATGGCCCACGAAGACCACAGAAGCTTTCCGGTCGCCGCGTCGAGAGCCTGCATGCGTCCGTCGATGACGGGCACCAGCACCTTGCCTTCGTACAGCGCGAGTCCGCGGCTGTTCACCCCGCAACAAAGGCGGGACTTCCCGAACTGGTTCATCGTTCGATCCGCCTGCGGATCGTACCGCCAGATCTCTTTGCCGGTCTTCGCGTCGACGGCGGCCACGATGCTCCAGTTCGTCACGGTGTAGAGGATGCCGTTCGAATAGAGAGGAGTCGCCTGCTGGCTGCCGCCGCCGGGACCCAGTTCATACGACCACGCGAGCGCGAGTTTGCCCACGTTCGCGGGATTGATCTGCGCCATCGTGCTGTAGCGCTGCTCGCCCCAATCCATCCCGTTGGTCAGCCATTCCGTGCCTTTGCCGGCGGTCTTCAGCACCTTGTCGTCGATCTTTTTGACCTGTTGCCCGACCGCCAGAGTTGTCCAGGTAAAGAGAACGATTCCGGGAAGCCCCCCGGGAAGTCCCCCGCGAAGTCCAAAGAGAAGCCGCGCCATGCGCCCCAATTTCATAATGTTCTTTAGCATACACAATCCCTGGAGCGTATGGCGCCGCGAACGGAGCCGCCGCATGGTTTCCGCAGGTCGCGCCCACACCCGCAGCCGGTCCCTGACCGGCTTGGCCCGTGACGTCGATGCCCTCGTTTTCCCTATTGCACGAGCCGGTAAAGATCCACGCCGCCGTTATAGTTCGGCACATAGATCTGCCCACCGTCAATTACCGGAGGATCGAACTTATTAAAGAGAAACGTGACGGCAAATCGCTGCGAGTCCCAGAGTACCTTGAGCGACCCGTCGGCGGCCAGATGCACGGGATCGTAGACCAGTAATCGGCCGTTCACGACGTTGGTATTGGCATCGCCGTATGGGATGGTGCAGACGAGGATGGCCGAGTTCGGGTCGGCTCCGTTGCTCGATCCCGAGCAGAATCCGCCTGGCATGCCTCCGGGAGGAACGCCACGTACATCTGTACTCGCGAACTCGTGGCTTTGCGCGATATATTTCGGGATCCCGGTCGAACTTATGGCCCATTTGTGAAGCTGGGAATTCTCTCCCCAGACGAAGATCGTCCACGAGTTCAGCACGGGATCGAAGAACTGCACCGGCGTCATATGGAGATGCGCCGTGTCGCCGTTGGGAAAGAAATTCAAAATTCGGGGATCGTTCGGGCAGCTGTCCACCTGACCGGGGCTCATGGTGAGCCACACCGGCGCTGAGGCGAGCCTGGCGCAGTTGCTTTTGGGGTTCGCGAGGTCGTCGAGAGTGGTGTTACCCAGGTTCGCCGTCCTGATGGGATAGCCGATGCCATCTTTCCCGGCCGCAATGCAGACTCCGATCGGGAAAATGCAGGCGGGGCCGGCCGAGCCCCAATCCTCATCGGACCACGCGCCGGTGGCCATCGCGGCCGGTACGACCTGCACGGCGGGAATGCCGCGCCCCTGGACCGCGGGCGCGACCCTGATCGCGGCGTTCTCCATGGATGTGTTCATGCCTGCGTTCACAGGCCGCCGGATCGCTGCCGACGGCGCGCTCACGCCGGCCATTTTGAGCGGCAGCTGGGCTTCGCTCTGCCCGGTCCTCGCGAGGTCGGTCCAGGGCGTCCAGTGATCCGCCACCTGCAGCGTGGCGGCGTTCCCGCCGGCGGCGGGCGTGTATTTCAGTTTGAGAAACGATTCGCCGAAGAGGGTCTTGCCGTCGAAGTCGCCGTTTCCCGTGACGAGGTACAGCAGACCCTGCGGATCGGCGGCCATGCCCTGTCCAGCCATCCATACGCCGGCGCCCTCGCCCGATGTCAGGGCCAGCATCGGACCCATTTTGTTGGTGGCCACGTCGAAGGCGAAGCAAAAGCCGTCGGCGCCGGCGCCGGTCTCGAAGATGGTCCCGGAACAGCCGAACACTGTCTTGACCCCATTGATGTTGGTTTCCACCAGAGACGAGCGCTGCTTGCGCATCTCGGAGTTGAAGTCTTGTCCCTGGCTTACGCCCTGAATAAGCACCGGCGGGACCACCTGCGTGCCGTCGGCAACATTGAGCACGAACATGAAGTATCGCGCTGTTTGCGGGCTGCCGGACTTATCCGGGGAGACCCAGCAGACCTGATAGAGCCGCTGCGTGTCGGGGTCGATCACGCCCGTCGAGATGCACCCCCAATGCTGATTGATGTTGTGGGCGTCGATCTGCTGCGACCCGTTTATCGGCATGCCCAAATTCGCCTGCCAGATGCCGGACCCGTCGTGAGCGTCGACACCGCGCACCACGTTTGCCATGGAGGGAAGCACCATCACGTCGTGGACGCCGAGATCGGTCTTCACGTTGGGCAGGACGAGCGGCTGCGCTTCCATGCCGCGCGCGTCCCCGACCAGCGGAATGATGGTGGCCCGCACGATTCCCTTGGTCTGAACGGAGGCTTGCGTCAGCTGGGTCTCATGCGGATTCCACCCGCTGCGTGAGTTATCGAAGGAGAGGGTGAGCCACGGTTGCATGGTCGATTGCGCCACACAGTTCTGACCTGCGGCGAGAAGCAGTGCAATGCTGAGAAGGGGATTCTTTAAACTCATGGTTTCTCCTGTCCGCCTGCGATCTTCGTTGAAGCATGGCCGGCTTAAAAGTCAGAGTCAATCCCGTTTCCACGGTCAATATTCAATTTATTCTACGGCTGAAAGGTTCGCTTTTTATGATTTTTCCTGGGCGCGTCTCATTTTTCTTTCGCGGTGCCACCGGTCTCACCTCCGGGCTTGGGGATGTAAAGGGATGTCAAGCTGTGGCCATGAGGCTCACCATCGAGCTGGACCGGAAACTCGACGGCCGCTGGATCGCGGAAGTCCCTGAATTGAATGAGCTGTTGTACGGAGACTCAAAGCCTGATGCGATTCAACAGGCCCAATCCGCCGCGTGCGAGATTGTTCTCGACCGGATCGCCCACGGGGAACTGCCTCCCGATTAGCGTAGTGTCCAGGAAGTAACTGGGCAGTTCTGTGGGGCTCGGACATGCGACTTCAGTCTCGTCTCTAAACGTGGCGCCCAAAAACGCGACTGAAGCTCTCCAGCTTCGCCGCGTCCAACTGGGGCCTCGTTCGTGAGTTTACGGTGAAGCCAGTCCGAAAGCGGATGCCGGAAGGCGCTGAAAAGCGGCTCAGCCGTTCCGAACCAGTTCAATCTATCGCCGAGTCTCCACTACATTTCGCGCAAATAATCGCTGCGAGACTCCCGGAATCGCTTCCGGGGAAAGGCCTTCGTTGAAGCAGTGCCGGCAAGATAGCAGCCGCACCTGCGCTCTTCCACACATTCCTACGCCACAAGATCAATTGTGCCGGAAGAGATCGCCCCAGGGTGGCGAAGACGCCGGCGCGGCTACTTGCCTATCTCGGCCAAGGCTTCTTTCGCGACCCGAAAGCTATCCACGCCCGCGGGAATGCCGCAATAAATCGCCACCTGCAGCAGGACTTCGCGGATCTCTTCCTTCGTCAGTCCGTTGGCGATCGCGCCTTTGACATGCATCTTCAGCTCGTGGGGGCGGTTCAGCGCCGAAATCATCGCCAGATTGATGATGCTGCGCGTCTTCTTATCCAGCCCATCGCGTCCCCAGCACCAGCCCCAGCAGTATTCGGTTGTTAACTCCTGCAAAGGACGATTGAAATCGTCGGCGGCCGCAATCGATTTCTCCACATACTCGGCGCCCAGGACGGACTTGCGGATGGCGAGTCCTTTCTCAAACAACTCTTTGTTCACTGATGTCTCCTTTGATAATTAAGAACTCTTACCCACCTGCACGCCGGCCCACTTCTCCACGGCCTTGACGATCTCGGTCATATCCGCGCTCTGGCCTTCGCTCGCGAGCGTGATTGTCAGCAGTTGCCGCACGGCATTGCCGATAATCATCGGAATGCCCATCGCATCGGCCTCTTCCATGCAAAGGCGAATATCCTTGTTCAGCAGCGCGAGGGCGAAGCCGAAATTGAAATTCCGCGGGATGACGCAGCGCGGGATCTTGTCCTGCGTGGCGCTGTTGCGGCCGCTGCCGGCATTGATCACGTCGACCATCATCTGCGGATCGAGACCGGCCTTCACGCCCATCACCATGACTTCGGAAGATGCGGCCATGGCGGTCGCCGAGAGCAGGTTGTTCAGCAGCTTCATGGTTTGGCCGAGGCCGGGCGTCTTGCCTACGTGGAACAGCTTTCCGATGACAGACAGGATCGGCTGCAGGCGCGCATAGATCTCGTCGGAACACGAAACCATGACGGCAAGCGTGCCCTTTTCGGCGCCCGTGATGCCGCCGCTGACCGGCGCATCCACAGCCGTGATGCCCTTAGTCGCCAGGCCCGCCGCAACCTTCCTCGCATAGACCGACCCCGTGGTCGACACATCGATGAAGATCTTCACTTTCGAACCTTCGGCGATGCCTTTCGGACCCAGCGCGACGGCCTCGACGATGGGAGGCGTCGGCAGGCTGACGATGACCACCTCGGCCGCGGAAGCGACCGCAGCCGGCGAATCCGCCTTGGTCGCGCCCATTGTTACCAGCGGGGCAATCGCGGCCTCGCTGGTATCGAAGATGGTGAGCTTATAGCCCGCCTCGATAAGACGACGGCACATAGGGCCGCCCATTCGGCCTGTGCCGATAAAGCCTAAGTGTTGTTCTGCCATGTCTTATTGTTTGGTCTCGTAGAGTTCGAGATTGATGCCGTTCGGATCCACCACGAAGATGTTCCGCGTGGTCGGAGTGAACTGTACGATCCCGCCGTCCCTGGAAAACACGGGCGTGCCGACCGCCTTGAGGCGTTTCACCATGCCTTCGAGGTCGTTGACACGCAGCACCAGCGCCGGTGCGCCGGGATCGTACACGCGCAGATGAAACGGCTTCCTCTGCATGCCTTTCCATTCATAGAAATTGAGCCGTGATTCCGTGCCTGGAATCTTTGTCCCCACTTCGCGCGATTGCGCGTTGTCGGGCGCGCCCACCAGATCGGACAGCCCTCTGTTGCTCTCGAATTGCGGAGAAGCCGGCACATCGAAGCCCAGGATATCGTGATAGAACTTCCGCGTCTGATCCAGATTGGCGACGCAGATACCCATCGATGTACTGTGAACAAGCCCCGCGGGCGCATCGGCCGCGGGCGCCGGTGAGTTGCTTACTTCGAGGATGTAACCGTCGGGGTCGCGGATCAGGATCGATCTTGTTTGGCCTTTGGCGCCAAGCTTCACCGGCGCGCCGGAGCGCGTGATAATCGGCGCTCCCGACTTTTTTATCTTTGCGAACGCCGCGTCGATGTCGCGCACGTGCAGTTCGAGATCGGCCGCGCCGGGGTCGACCGGGCGCGCCTGCGAGGGTTTGCGTTCGACGTTTGAGAAGTGCGTCAGTTCCAGAACGTATTTGTTGCCTGGCATGCGGAACATGGCCAAACGCAGAGTGATCCCCGGGGCATTCAGAAGCTGCGGGAGCGTGGTGTTCGGGAACGCGGCGGGCGGGCGGCTGAGTTCGAGGCCGAAGACATCTTTATAGAAGGCGACGGTGGTGTCGAGATCCTTGACCGCGTGGGGATAATTCAGGATGCCGATGACGGCCGGCTGTTGCGCGAACGCCGCGCCGCAGAATGCGAGGGTTAGCACGAACCGCATCTGGTCTCTCATCCCGGATACATTCCTGATTCCCTGAATTGCCGGGTGTGGGGCAGCCTTTTCAGGCTGCGGACTCGCTTTCCGGCGAGTCCAGCCGGCTTGCAGGGCGGAAGCCCTGCCCCACATGCGGCGCTATTCACGCGAACAGCCCTTCCACCGGGCCTGAGCCGTCGCCGAAATGCTCGATCTTAGTCCCGTATTTCGCGGCGACAGTGCTCCAGAGATCGCCGACCGGAGTGCGATTGACGACTTCGATGTGCCGATGCCCTTTGCCCACGGCGCCGCCCGCGACAACGATCGGCAAAGGATCGCTGGCATGTACGTTGGAATCGCCCATGCCGCCTCCATAGAACAGGAAGGAATGATCCAGCAGCGAACCATCGCCGTCTTCGGTGGCTTTCAGCTTGTCCAGAAACTTACTATATAACCCCGCATAGTAAGTATTGATCTTCACGCACTTCGCCATCTTCTCTTTGTCGTTCAGATGATGCGAAATGGTGTGGTGCTGCTCGCTTACGCCGATCTGCGGGAACGTCCGCTGACTGATCTCGCGCGACATCATAAAAGTAAACACGCGCGTGATATCGGCCTGGAACGCGGCGGCCACAAGATCGTACATCAAGGCCACATGATCGGGGAAGAATTCGGGAACGCCGATGGGCGCATCGAGCGACGTGGCTTCGGTCTGGCCGTGAGCTTCGGCGCGCTGGATGCGGCGCTCAATTTCGCGGATGTTGTCGAGATAATCGCCCAAACGATTGCGGTCGCGCGGTCCTAATCCTTGTTCGAGATCGCTGGTTTCTTCGGAGATCGAATCGAGAATGCTGCGTTTTTTCGCCACGCGCGCCAGGCGTTCCTCGCGCGTGCCCGGCTCTCCGAACAGGCGCTCGAAGGCCACGCGCGGATTCGTTTCCATCGGCAGCGGCGTGGTCGGCGAACTCCACGAGATGGTGTTCATGTACGCGCAGCTGAAGCCCGGCGAGCAGCCGCCGACATAGCCGGTAAAATCTTCCGTAGCCAGTTCGAGCGAAGGCAGCGGGGTTTCCTGTCCGATCTTCTGCGCCACGATCTGGTCGATGGTCGTGTTGGCGAGAACGTCTTCCGCTTCGGTGCGCTTCGGCCAGACGCCGGTGAGAAAGCCCGCCGCGCTGACCGCGTGATCGCCCACCTGGCTGCCCGGATGCGACCGGGTGAAATTCGTGATCACGATCAGCGAATCTTTGAACGGCTCGAGCGGCTTCAGGACAGTTGGAAATTCGAAGCCGGCGCCGACGGTCTTCGGCGTGAATTCCTGCATGATCATGCCGTTCGGAAAATAGCTGACGCCGAACCGAAGCGGGGTCGCAGCCGCGGCTTTCGCCTGGGGCGCGAACGCCGGAACCATGGCGTCGAGGAAGGGCAGGGCAACCGCCGCGCCCATACCGCGCAGCACGGTTCGCCGTTTGAGCGATTTCTTACTTACGAACATCCTTACGAACATCCGCTTCCGCCTCCACATTTCTCATTCTCATCTGAAACGGCGCGCTGCGGACGATGCCGAGCACGATTGAGGAAAACCGGTAATTCTGTTGCGCGGCGTCCCGCACGATTCCACGCACCACAGGCATATCGTAATACGCAACCCCGCGCCCCAGGCCGTAGGTCATCAGCTTTTCGGTGAGCGTGGAGACAAAGCGGTCGGGATGCGCGACCAGCGCGTCGCGCAACGAAACCACGCCGTCGATTTTCGTGCCGTCGGCGAGTTGGCCCGAGGCGTCGATGGGGCCGCTGGCGTCGCGCGTTCGCCAGGCGCCGACCGCGTCGAAATTCTCCATGGCGAAGCCGATCGGGTCCATGATCTTGTGGCAAACAGCGCAGGCGGGATTGGCGCGATGCTCCGTCATCTGTTCGCGCATGCTCTTCGGCTTCTCGCCTTCGGCGGGCGCTTTTAGCGGCGGCACATCCGGCGGAGGCGGCGGCACGGGCGCGTCGAGAATGTTCTCCAACACCCATTTCCCGCGCAGCACCGGCGAGGTTCGCTCCGCATGCGACGTGGTGGCGAGGATGCTTCCCTGTCCCAGCAGGCCGCGGCGCGCATCGTCGGTGAGATGCACGCGGCGGAAACGGCTGCCATAAATATCGGGGATGCCGTAGTGCCGCGCCAGGCGTTCATTCACGAAGGTGTAGTCAGCCGTCATCAGGTCCACGACGTTGCGGTCTTCCCGGACGATGCTGTCGAACAGCATCTCGGTCTCCGTGCGAAAGGCTTCGCGCAGGTTGTCGTCGAAATCGGGGAAGAGATCCGAATTGGGCAGGATGTTGGTGACGTTGCGCAGATGCAGCCACTGGCCCGCGAAATTCTTGGTCAACGCTTCGGCTTTGGGATCGGCCAGCATGCGCCGGACTTCGCGCTCCAGCGTCGCGGGATCGCTCAACGTGCCTTTGATCGCGGCATTCAGAAGTTCGTCGTCCGGGATGCTGCTCCACAGAAAGAATGAAAGACGCGACGCCAGTTCGAGATCGCTGATGCGATAGACCGGCGGGCCGGGCTTGGCCGGATCGCGCTCCACGCGGAACACGAATTTGGGACTGGCGAGGATGCGCTGCAGTCCTTCCTCAATGCCGCCTTCGAACCCACCATCGCGCCGGCCGGCTTGATAGAAGCTCATCAGCGTGCGCATGTCGGCGTCGGATACAGGCTGCCGATACGCGCGCCGCGCCAGCGTTCCGAGAATTTTCCTTGCGCAGGGCGTTTCGTCAGCGGCGCCTGTCGGACGGCAAACAAAGATGCGCCGGCGGCTGGGCGTGTTGCCCGGCCCGGTGGGCGCGAAGGGACCGGTAATCGCGAGCGTTTGGTAGTGCGGCAATCCGCCCCAATCGAAGTTATCGACCGAGCTGCGCAGATAGGGTTGCAGGCGGTCCGGCGCCACCATCTCGGGACCTTCGAGAAAGGTGACCGCAACCTCATGCGGACCGGCCTTGACCGGCACACGGACACGGAGGCGCGCATCGACCGCGTCGCCGGCATCCGTCGGTTGTGCGAAAAGCGCATCGAGATCCTTTGGCCCGCCCACGGTGGTTAGATACACGCGCGTGCCGTCGATCGAGAACTCGGCCTGGTGCGCGACTTCGAGTCCGCGCATGATGTTCAGGTTGGTGCGATAGAGCTTGGCCTGGAGCACGTATTCGGCGTCGAGCGGGAAATTATAGAGAAAGCGCGAGCCGCCGATCGTACCCAGCGGCATGCCTTCGATGTGCTGATTCTGCGAAAGGTCTTCCGGAATGCGAAAGGTTTCGCTGCCCGGCGTGGTGTGCGGATCGCCGACGGCCAAGGCGCCGATCTTCAGCGCCGCCGAAAGATACTGTTCCTGCAATGCAGGCGAAACGCCCAGCACGTCGGAAATATTGTCGAAGCCGTAAGCGGAATCGTCGGGCGGCAGCAAGGTGGAGGCATCCACTTTGAGCGCCAGCAGATCGCGGATCGCGTTGCCGTATTCCGCGCGATTCATGCGATGCAGAATCGGCCTACCGGGGTTCGGATGCCCTGCGGCGGCGCGGTCGAGCTGCGTTTCGAGGCTGCCGATCAGTTCGTTGCGCGCGGCCTCGTTCGGCTGCGGCATCCCCACGGGCGGCATGGCATTCGACTGTAGTTTGCGGATGACCTTCTCCCACACCTCGGCGTGCGAATCGGCATGGGCGGGATCGAGACCGGCGAGCACGAGCCCGCCGGTCTTGAGCCGTTCGTTATGACAGGGAACGCAGTATTGGTGGATGGTATCTGCCGGCGCGGCCATCGCCGCAACCGCGAGCAGCGGCATCGCCCAAAACGCGATCATGCCCCCAGATATTCGACGTGAACGTATGTGCCCAAGCGAACGTTGTAAGCCAGATACAAACCCACGTGATCGGGGTCCTGGTAGATCACAATCTGATCGCTGTTCCATAACCAGTCCGCACAATCATCATAATCCGCGGGCCACACATCCCAGTAGAAATTATTGAACCAGAATCGTTGGGGAGTGCCTCCGGCGAGGCGCCAAACGTGACCTTTGCCGAAGCCGCCAGTGAATCTTCCGTGGGCGAAAGGCTGGGCGACATGATAGCGGGGGTCATTCGGGCCGGATTCGTGGCCGACCCATTTGTTGCCGGCTTCGACGTGAGGCGCCACGCGGGCTCCGCCTTCAGCGGGACGCGCGGCCGGAGCGGGAGCGCCCTGACGGACTTTCGTTTTGGCGGGCCCACGGGAAGGAATGGGGTGCGCGGGCGCGGCTTCGCGGCCGCCCTCGCGGCCTTTTTCCTGAGCCGGCGCGGAAACGAGTGCGAGCAATAGTGCGGTGGAGACAGCAATCAGTGTTTTGCGCATTTTGTCTTTCTTATTACACCATCGCCGCGCCGTCAGCGATAGTTACTGAATGGGAACAGACACTCCGGTCTGCGTCCGGACGCCGCCGATGGTTGCGACTACGGCCGCATTTCCGGTTGGAAGGCCTGCGGGGACAGTTACGTTGAATTGGTACAGGCCCGATTCGACCAAGCCCGCGAAGGTGACGTCGGCGGCAATTCCGCCGATCGTGAACTGCACTGGATTCGCCAGAGGCTCGGGTGTGGTCACCAAGGAACCTGTCGCAACGGCGGGACTGGTCGGGCCGAATCCGGTCGCGTAGATCAGGATGGTTTCGCCGGGCTGGGCGGGTGTCGACGTTACCCCGGCGAACTCTCCGACCGGCGCGACCAGGGCGTAGTTCGTGTGTTGGGCTACCGCGTACACGCCGTTCGCAATGGTGAAGAGCGCGGGCGAGTATTGCTGCTCCGGCACAGTCACGCTGTTGCTCGCCTGGCCCGCCGTGGTGACAACCACCGGCACGGAACCGATGGTTGAATCTGTCGGCGCGAGCACGTTGATCTGCGTGGGGCT
>JASHSD010000544.1 GCA_030036985.1 Bryobacteraceae bacterium | reverse complement strand
ACTGCTCGCCGCCCGCGTAGAGATCGCGGTATCGGCGCCACATTCGCGCCCTTGCCGCGTAATCGGGATGTTCCTGCTCTATATGTGAGTTCGTCATCAAAACAATCGCTCCCCGCGTTCGCCCACCGCGCCATTCCGGTCCTGCTGCCAGATCAGATATCCCAGCGCATCGGATAAATGCGTTCTCCTGCGATCCTTGTCTTTATCGATCTGCGTCGAGTTTTCCTGGTAGGAAACCTGTTCGAAATCGTCGATCAGCTCCACGCATTTCGGATCCACAAACAACCGCGCGTCGCCCTTCGCATTACGCAGCCGCGCGTTCATCGTCGACACGCGTTCCCGCACTGGCGGGTTGGCCTTGGGCACGCGATAGGAAACCCGCGCCATCCGCGAACCGAAGTAATTCCGAATCACCTGGTAGTCGGAATAACCCGTGGTCTGCATCGCGGCGCCGGAAGCGTCGCCGTACACCACCACGCCAGCTCGCGGCAGCCCGAAGCGTTTCTCGAACTCCTCGCAGGCCTGTTCGGTCGTCGCGCGCCGCAGCACAATCTCGTCCAGCACCGAAACTTCACCGTCGCGCGATACCTGCGCCACTACCGAACACATCGGGTCGACGTTGAAATCCAGCGCCCACACGATCTCCTGCCCCAGGTTGACCTCCGTCTTTCTCACGTTCGTGGTGCGGTCGAACGCGCGATAAACCAGCCCGCCGCGCGCATTCAGGTAATTGCCCAGCACTTCCTGGCGAAAGAAATTCTCGTCGTAGCTGCCGCGCAATCGTTCATAGAAATCCGGCACCTGCTCCAGCAAAAACCGGTTCTCGAACGGTTGCGCCTGAATCGCTTCGTAACCCGCCGCCGGATGCGCGATGAACTTGCGATAAACCCAATCGAAACCCTTCGGCGTCCAGACTCCGAACCCGCAGTGGCGCGACGCCTTCGGATCGCGCAGCCGCCCTTCCAGTCGCAGCCACGCGCCTTCCTGCGTGTAAGTCAATTCATCCAGCCCGAACCACGCCAGATTCGTACCGCGCAGCCGCTCGAACTCATCCACCGCGCGCAGCAGGATCCGCGACCCGGTGTCCCGCATCACGAGCACGTTGTCGGCTTTGTTCAAATCGAACGGAATATCGTTATCGCGCAGCGTTTCAAGCAACGCCGTCAGCGTCGAATCCCGCAGCATCGGATAAGTCGGTGACCCGATCAGCCCCGTGCGTCCCGCATTCACATAACTGAGCCGAATCGCCTCATGACAAAGCGCCGCGGATTTACCCGATCCGATCGGCCCTGAAAAACCCTTGAATCGCGCCGTCGATTCGTGAAAGCGGTGTTGGCTCGGCAGCGCGGCGTACTTTATTCCTCGATCCATCGCACTGTTATTGGCTGTGCCTGCGATCCCGTCACTTCCGTTCGCAGTTGCAGCAGCCGCACCAGATCGGCGACCGAACCCTTCAGCTCACCGCTTTCCAACTGTTGTTGGATTCTCTCGATCGCCTTGTCCAGCGCCTCCGCCAACCCCAGCCCCGCTTTCCGCTTGAGCATGTCGAGAACGTTTCTCTCCCGCTCGAACCCTAACATCGGGGGGACGCGGATTCATGCACGGCAATCAACGAAGCTGCTGATTACAAGGCAAATAGAGTTTGAAAAAAAAAGAACCGGGAACGTGGTGCGGGCGGCCCGGTTGGTAACGGCTCCCGGCTCACTCGTAGCGGAGCGCTTCAACCGGGTCCAGCCGCGCCGCCTTGACCGCGGGCCAAACGCCGAAGAACAAGCCGATACCCATCGACACCACCAGCGCCACAATAATAGCCCAACTCGGCACGCTCGCCGGCAGCGACGGCACCAATGCTCCGATCGCGGTCGTGATGAGGATCGCGAACGCAATCCCGAATAATCCCCCGGTGCTGGTCAAAGCCATTGCCTCCGCCAGAAATTGGCCGATAATATCGAATCGCCGCGCGCCGAGCGCCTTACGGATGCCGATCTCGCGCGTGCGTTCGGTCACGCTGACCAGCATGATGTTCATCACCCCGATCCCGCCCACCAGCAGGCCCAACCCCGAGATCGCGATCGCCACCAGCCCGATTACGCCCGTAATCTGATCGAACTGCTGCATGATCTGGTCCGGAGTCTGCATGCTGAAATCGTCCGGATCGCCAGCCTTGACGTGGCGCGTGCGCCGCAGAATCGCCTCCACGTCATCGTAGGCGTCCGTGCGCTTGCCGGGCTTCGCCTTGGCTATGATCATGTAACGGTCGTCCTGCGGATACCGTGAAACAGCCGTCTTCAGCGGCAGATCTACCTCGGTGTCCTCGTCGTTCTGGCCCAGGAAACCGCCTTTGGCTTTGTCGTACACGCCGACCACTCGGTATTCCTCCCCGTCCATGATGAAGCTGCGGTCCACGGCATCGCCGTTCGGGAACAAGGTGTGCGCGATGTCGTAACCGAGCACCGCAACCTTGGACGCGCGGCTGTTTTCCTCATCTGTGAAGAAGCGGCCTTGATAGAACGACCGCGGCGTCAGGTCGTTGGCGTTCGGCGATGCCCCCACAATCGAAAGCTGGTCCGTATCGGCGCCCGGAACCTTCGCCACGATCACGCTGCCGCCCGAAACCGGAGGGACGATCAACTCCAGCGCAACATCGTCGACCGTGCTGGAGTAGCGCATGATGATGTCGGCGTACTCCGGCAGGATCGGGCGCCGCTTGCGCTCTTTGGCCGGCTCCTGCAGACCTCCGGGATTCTGGTTCTTCGAAATGAAAATGTTGTCCGGGCCCAGTTCGTTGAAAAAGGTGACCACGCCCGCGCGCAACCCGGTCAGCAGCGATGCCACCACCACCACCGTCGTGATCCCGATCACGATGCCAAGCACCGTCAATCCCGAACGGAAGCGATGCGTCCACACCGCCGTCATCGCCATCGAAAAATTCTCGCGCGGTGAGATGTTCATTCCGCCCTCAGCGCCACAATGGGGTCCAGCTTTGCAGCTTTGGACGCGGGATACCAACCGCTGATCACGCCCACCGCGCCCGATACGAAAACGGAAAGCAGAACGTACGCGGGAGTCACCCGGAGCGTGATGCCGAGCGCGGCGGTCAGAAGCGTTGTCGCCGCGGCGCCGATGCCCACGCCAATGGCTCCTCCCGCGAATGCCATCATGATCGCCTCCGTCAGCACCTGCAGCATGATATCGGAACGTCTCGCCCCCAGCGATTTGCGGATGCCGATCTCGCGCGTCCGCTCCGTCACGCTCACCAGCATGATGTTCATGATCACGATCCCCCCGACCACCAGCGAGATACTGGTAATCGGCACCACCACCGCCGCCACCAGCGAAAGCAGACTGTCGATGAAACCTCGTATCGCGTCCGGCGTAATGAACTCGAACCTGTCGTCCTCGCCCGGCTTCTGATGGAAGTGCGAGCGCAGCGCCACCCGAGTCAGATCGACCGCCCGATCCAGCGACAGACCCGTCGAGGGGCGTGCGCGGCCGAAGATCGGCAGACTGCTTCCCGGCCCGAACAATCGAATGAAGATCGTGATCGGAATGATACAGGCATTGTCTTGGCTCCGTCCGAACGCCGAGCCGAGCCGAGCCTGCACGCCCACCACGGTAAAATCCAGATCCTGAATCTTGAACGTTCTGCCCACCGGCGATGAGCCGTCGGGAAACAGATTGTTCTTCAGATCGTCCCCGATCACCGCGACATACGCCGCCTTTTGCTCTTCGGTCTTGGTGAAGAACCGTCCGTCCACGATGTCCATATCGCGGATCTCCGGCAGGTCGGCCTCACCCCCGATAACCGCCGTCTCATCGGAGGTCAGATTGCCGCGCTTCGTGTCCACTACGCTGGTCGCATACGCGCTGTAAAGCACGTTCTCGCCTTGTGCCGATTCCAGAAAATGTTCGTCGGCGAGCTTCAGCTGCCGATTCCGCTTGAGCTTGTCGAAATATTCGCGGCGCGTGCGCGCGGTGGTCACCTGCTGGAGCACGAAGGTTTCTCCGCCGAACGCCTTCGCCGTGCTCTGCTCCGCGTAAAGCCCCAGACCGTCGATAGCTGAGCCGACCAGAATCACGCTGGCCACGCCGATCATGATGCCGAGCAGCGTCAGAAACGTTCGCAGCTTGTGCGCGACAAGAGAATCCCAAGCGAGGCTCATGGCGCTCCTTAACTGGGAGCTGAATCCGATGTCACCGGACATATTTTCGGCCATGGGTCCCAAAGGCTATTCTATTAGGCATACGCTTAGGCGATTCGTTTCGTTCTCTGTTTGTGATTCGGAACCGCGATTCGCGTCTCCCGATCGCATCGTCCAAGGACACGCCACTTGGGTCGCGTCTTCCGCGGAGCTGACGCTCTGACGAAACCTCCCGCCACCCTCCCGGTCACCAGACCCGGCACGCCTTTCCGTCGCGAACCATCGGCATTCCTTCCTTACAGCTGAAGGCTTTTTGAAACTCCGGCATGTTGGAAACGGTCCCGTTCACGCGGAACCGGTCGATAGCGTGCGGATCGGTCTGGGCCCGCAGTCGTTCCACCTGGGGAGTGTCGTTGTCGCACCACACTTGGCCCCACCCGATGAAAAACTGCTGCGCCTCGTTGTATCCGTCGAGCGCGGGCAGCGTTTTGCCGGCAAGGTCGTTCATCAGCGCGATCCACGCCAGGCGAAGGCCGCCATTATCAGCGGTATTCTCGCCCAATGTGAGTTTGCCATTCATATGCACTCCGCCCTGCAATGTGAACGCGGAATATTCGTCGATCAGGCACTGCTCGCGCTCGTTGAATGCCTTCGAGTCCGCCGCCGTCCACCAGTCGACGAGATTGCCTTTCGCATCGAACTGACGGCCCTGGTCGTCGAAGCCGTGCGTGAGTTCGTGCCCGATCACGGCGCCGATCGCGCCGTAATTCACGGCCTTGCTTCCGCTCTTGTCGAAGAACGGCGGCTGTAGAATACCCGCGGGGAAATTGATGTTGTTCATCTGCGGATCGTAATAGGCGTTGACCGTGGGCGGAGTCATTTCCCACTCCTGGCGATCCACCGGTTTGCCGATCTTCTGTAGTTCCCGGTTCACCTCGAATTCGTTGGCCCGCAGGGAATTCCCCAGCGCATCGCCGCGAACGATATTCAGTTTCGAATAATCGCGCCACTTGTCCGGATACCCGATTTTGTTGGTTACGGCCTGTAGTTTTTCCTCGGCCTTTTTCTTCGTGGCCGGCGTCATCCAGGTGATCTGATTCAGGTCCTGCGCCATCGCGCCTTCGATGTGGTGCACCATATCGAGCGTCCGCTGTTTGCCTTCGGCGCCGAAGGTCAGATCGACGTAAGCTTTGCCCAGCGCCTCGCCCAAATCGCCGTCGGTATACGCCACGCAGCGCTTCCAGCGCGCCTTCTGTTCCTTTTCGCCGGTCAGATATTTGCCGTGGAAAGCGAAGTTCTCCTGGTCGAATTTGGTCGGCAGCATGTTCGCCTGGCTGACGATCAGATGGTAGATCAGATAAGGTTTCCAGTCGTTGACCGATTCGCCCTTCAGCAGCTGCTCTTCGCCTTTAAAAAAACCCGGCACGGCCACGTTGAGGCTGTCCATGTGCGGCGCTTGCAGGGTCGCGAAATAAAGCGTCCAGTCGAAGGAATCAGCCAATGCCTCAAACTCGGCGAGCTTCATTTTATGGTAAACGGCCGCCGGATCGCGCCGTGCGGTTATATCGAGCGACGCCTTAGCCAGCGCGGTTTCGAGAGCCATGATCGCGTTCGCCTGCTTCGCCGCATCGGCCGGGGAAACACCGGTCAGCTGCAGCATATGCGTGACGTACGCGACGTACTCCTTACGCGTCTCGACGGCTTTCGGGTCAGTGCGGAAATAATAATCCTTCTCGGGCAATCCGAGACCGCCCTGATCGGCCTGGCCGATCACCGCATTTGAATCCTTCGCGTCCTGGCCCGACGAAAAATTGAATAGGACATCCACGCCGACATGATGCAGCCGCGCTACCTCGGCCGTCAGGTCGCGCAGGTTCTTCATTGCGCGGATTCGGTCAAGCTCCGGCTGCAAAGGCTGCAGGCCTTTCGCGTTGATGGCGTTCTCGTCCATGCAGGAATAGTAGTAATCGCCGATCTTCTGCGTATCTGCGTCGCGCGATTTGGCCGACTCCGCCTTCTCCAGGATTTGGCGCAGGATCGTCCGGTTCCGCTCAACGAGTTCGCTGAATCGGCCCCACGAGGATTGGTCGGGCGGAATCGGGTTGTTCTTGAGCCACGTGCCGCAGGCGTATTGGTAGAAGTCGACGCAGGGATTCGCGGCTTTGTCGATAGCGGAAAGGTCGAATCCGGGCGTGGCTTTCAGGTTGCTCGGGTTTTGCGCGAACAGCGCCACGGCGAAGAACGGGGCGACAAGCGATACGCGGACGAGAGTCATATGTCCGCTATTCTTGCACGATTATCAGGTGGCGCAGACGCTCGCGTGTGCCTTGAGATTGGCCATTTGCACGGTAAGGGCGATTGACGGCCCGGCAAAGATTTCGCTGAACTTTTGCGAGGGAAGTCTGTAGCGTAAGCA
>JASHSD010000543.1 GCA_030036985.1 Bryobacteraceae bacterium | reverse complement strand
AGTTCGGCGCGAAGTTGATTTTCGGTCAGCCCATATTGTTCCAGCGCACGGTTGAGCCGGACGTCGGAACCGCCGAAGCGCTCCCGGCGAATCTGGTCGAGAAGTTTGTCGGCATCGGTGTCGGTGGCTCGGCGATAACCACCCGACGCGATTTCCCCACGAATCAGCTGCTGATCGATCAGGCGCTCTTCCGACGCCTTTTTCGCGGCGTTGCTGAAATTCAGACCGGCTTTGTTCAGAAAATCGGTGAGATGCAGATCCTGCTCGATGTCGCTCGTCTTGATGGGATGGCGGTTCACCACCACGGCGATGCGGTCGATGACGACGGCCGCGTGAAGCATGCAGACAACGGTGAGAGCTGCGGCCATACGCATCAGAATGTCTGCCCTATCGAGAAGAAGAACTGGAAATGGCTGATGCTCTGCGGACTGGGTTGACAGTAGCTGGGAAGACTGGATGGCGGCAGATTCGGATTGCATTGCAGCAGTTCCTGCGGCGTCCCGCTGAAGCCTATGTACTTGGGAGGATTGAGGCCGTAGGCGAGATCCACGGCAATAGGCCCCACGGGCGTCTGATAGCGGATGCCGAAGCCGACATCCTGGACCATGTAGTTGAAATCCTGATCGTTGGTCTGGTGAAACGAGAACGACATGCTGCCGAGCGAACTGAAGACGTTTCCCATGTCGTGAAAAAGAACGCCCTGTATGTTTTCCCCGATCAGCGGAAAACGCAGCTCGACAGTGTTGACGAAGAGCGCATTGCCTCCAAGAGGAAACCCAGTGGCCTCCGAAGACGGCCCTCCCGGCGTCAAAGGCGCACCGGTGTCGCGCGGGCCGGCTTCGTCGAAGGGAAACGCACGCAGGTTGTCCTCGCCGCCCGCGAAGAACCGTTCCGGCAGCGGCACCGATTCCTCCGCGCTTACTCCCGCGGGCGCGGCGAACGGCAGAATCAGGCCGAATTCGGTCTGGCGCGCCAGAATCAGCGAGTTCGTCAGTTTATAGTAGGTCGCGTTGCGCGCCAGCACGCGCCCGAAGCTGCGCTGAGATCCCAGCGCCTTGGTGGCGAGGCCGAAGTCGACGGTATTGAGCATTCCGTGCGAAGGATTGGCCGGATTGTTGCGGCGGTCCTGCACCAGATTGGCCGTGAAGATGCCGATGCGCACCGGCTGCACGAACTGCGGAATCAGCAGCACGGGAATAACGACGTCGCTCACGCTGTCGCGCCGGTAGGCGAGGCCGAACATGCCGGTGAGCGATTTCGAGAACTTCTGCGAAAGCTGCACCGAGGCCTGTTCGCGTTTCGCCGCGAAGGTCCGCACATCCAGCGTCTGATCGTAGAGCAGCGAATAAGTAAGGTCCAGGCCCTTGTGGCCGAGTACGCGCGGCTCACGGTAGGTCAGCGAAGCCATTTTTTCGATGGTGGCATAACTGACCCGCAGCGAGATGGTGTCTCCCAGGCCCAGGAAATTCAGGCGGCTGAGATCGGCGGAAAACTCCGGACTGAATCCCGTGGTGCCTCCAGGAGCGGCCAGACTCGTGCTGCTGGGCGTGCCGAAAGCCCCGATCTGCGCGCCCACGCCCAACGTGAGGGTATATCGGTTCGCCTCGTCGAAATCGTAGAGAACGTACTTGTGGGCCGCCGTGCCGTCGGGATTTTCGATCGCCGTGTTGACGCGCGCGAAGATTCCCAGGTTGTAGAGATTCTGCTGGATGTTGGTTTGCTGAACCGAAGAAAGCGGGTCGCCGGGTTTCATGGTGATCTCATGCTGAATGATGCCGGGGCGCGTAATCGTGTCGCCCGCGATAAGAATTCCGCGCACGTACTGGCGCTCGCCTTCGGTAATCGTGTAAACCACGTCGACGCGCTCAGGCCCGGCGGGCCGCCAGGACGCGGTGCAGTCGGCCGAAGGAAATCCCTGCCGGAAATAATAAGTGAGGATGGTGCTTCGGTCGTTGGCAAGATTGACCTCGGCGAAAGGTTCGCCGGACGACGACGCGAGCTGCTTCGGCAGATCGCCGAGATTAAGCTGCTTATCCCCGAGAATCGTCACCTTATCCACAAGCCACTGCTGACCTTCGCTGATGGTGACCGTCACCGCGATCTCTCCGGCCTTGCCTTTATAGTTGTCGGCCGTTGTCGTGGTGACTTTCACGTCGCGAAATCCGTTCGACTTGTACAGCCCGGCGATGGTCTCTTCGTCTTTCTTGCGAAAAGCGTCGCTGTAGCGGCCGTGGCGCAGATTGAAGGCGGCCGCGTGCATGAACATGCGCTGGGTGATGGTGTGGGTGTCGAAGTATTTGTTGCCGACGATGGCGACATGCACCACCTTGCGGCGCACGCCTTTCGAGATGGTGTATTCAATGGTCTCCAGATCGTTGGCCGGCGGATGGACGGTGAAATCGACCACCACGTCGTAATAGCCCTTGCTCTGGAAATAATCCTCCAGATTCTGTTTGCCCTGCAGCAGGAGATCGGTGTCGAGGGCGTGCTCCTCATATGCCGGCACGTAGCGCTTCATCACCCTCTTCGACACTTTGGTCTCGACGGCTTTGATTTCCACCTTGGGACCGGGCATGATGGCGACATTCGGCTTGACGCGGTTCTTCGCCGGGTCGTGCTCCACGCTCTTCACGTCGACCGTGGCCAGCAGGCGTTCCTTCTTTTCGTACCTGCGAAGAATACCGGTCGCGCCATTGTTCGTGCGCGCCTGCGAGACGTGAAGCCACAAATGAATAATGGGAAGACGCCATCCCGATACGCGCAGAATGACGCTGTTCGGCACCAGGTTTTCACCTCCCTCGACGACCGGCTGCTCGTATTTCGCGCGCTTCTTCTCGTGAACCGTGAAGGTGATGAACACCTGATCGCCTTCCTTCGACCGCGTGACCTGGGGTTCGACCGTTGTGCCGTAAAGCCCGTTGGCGTCGAACAGCCGATGCATGGCGGCAACGGCATCGGCGATGTTTTTGTCCTGAAATGCCGAACCGGGATCGATCTGTATGTAACTGTGCAGTTCCGCTTCATTCGGCGGGGACTTGATCTTCCCTTTGAAGCGAACGTTTTCCACGAAAACGCGGGGCTTTACCACGAACCGCACAAGAACGCCGGCGCCGGACGCTTCGGCTTCCACCGTGATGTCGTCGAACTGGCCGGTGGCGAAAAGAGAATCGATGGCGTCCGCCACGTTGTCTTTCCGCAAAGGCGTTCCCATCCTGAGCGGCTGTGCGGCGGCGAGATCGGCGGTGTCCAGGAAACTGCTCGGCGAGTATTCGATGGTGACGATATTGCGCCCTTCAAACTGGGCGGCGGACGTAGTCTGAGCGTGGAGACACAAAGCACTCGCCGCGATGAGGCCGGCGACCTCGAGCAGGGGCGGGGCGAACCGGGGGAGCAGACGACAGTTCAACGTGTACGCTCGCTTGCATTTCTGTTGCCTCTTAGTGGTGCGAGGGCTCGAGACTCGTATCTATCTTTACACCTGGAGCCGGCACTCCCGAAGTTTTCACGCCTTTCGCCCGGACGCTTTCCTGCAGCAGCACGCCATGCCGCCGCGAATAAACGTGCGTGAATTCCGCACCGAAGAGAAAAATTTGCGAGGAGTAGTAGACCCAAACGAGCAACACTACCAAAGAACCGGCCGCGCCATACAGAGAACCGACGCTCGCCCTGCCGAGGTAAAGGGCGACCATGGCTTTGCCCACCGTGAACAGGATGGCGGTAATCAGAGATCCCACGGCTACATCGGTCCATGGAATCCGGCGCTCCGGAACGACCGCGTATACAAGGCCGAACAGGATGGTCGTGGCTGCGAAGGTGACGCCGAAATTCGCGCTTTCCATCACAGATCCGGGAATCCGAATGTAACCGAGCGCGTATTTTTCGACGGCTTGCACGGCTATGCTGAAA
>JASHSD010000542.1 GCA_030036985.1 Bryobacteraceae bacterium | reverse complement strand
ATCCTGTGGACGCTGCGGGTCGTATTCGATCTGAATCCCACGCCCATACTGACCACTCTCGGCGTCGGCGGCCTGGCCGTCGCGCTGGCATTGCAGGACACGCTTTCGAATCTGTTCGCGGGGTTTTACGTATCGATCTCCGGACTGATCCACGTGGGCGATTACATCAAGCTGAACACGGGCGAAGAGGGCTACATCAGCGACATCAACTGGCGCTGCACGCTGATGCGCGGCACGACCAATAACATGGTCGTAATTCCGAACAACAAGCTGGGTCAGGCGATTTATACGAATTTTCATTTGCCCGAGCCGCGGATGGCGATGTCGCTTTCCTTCGGCGTCGGATACGATTCGGACATCGACCACGTGTCGGCGGTGCTCCTGGACGAGGCCACGGCGGCGATCGGCCAGGTGAAAGGCTTGGTGGCCGTTCCGCCGCCGTATATCCTGTTCAGTCCGGGCCCGGGCGATTGGGCGCTCGGCTTTCAGGTGAACTTCAGCATCGTCGAGTTCGCGGATCAGTATCAGGTGCAGAGCGAATTGCGCAAGCGCATCTTCAAGCGCCTGCAGCGGGAAGGGATCTCCATGCCGTTCCCGACGCGCAGCGTGATTCTGGAGCAGAAAACGGAGGCATGACAACGCCGGCTCCGGAGTTCGCTGCTGCGCTCGCCGATGCGGCGCCGGGTCGGGCGCTGGATCTCGCGTGCGGATCGGGACGTCATGCGCGCTGGCTGGCCGAGCGCGGCTGGGATGTGACGGCTGTCGATCTGGAGCCGGTGGAGATCCCCGGCGTGCGTTTCGTACAGGCCGATCTCGAGAAACACGAATTCCGCATCGAGTCCGACATGTGGGACCTGATCGTGTGCTGGCTCTATTGGCAGCCGGATCTGTTGCCCGAGATCGCGCGCGGCGTGCGCGAATGCGGTCTGGTGGCGATGGCCGGAAAAACCACCGGGCGCTTTGCGACTTCGCTCGCGAATTATCGCGAGGCGTTCGCGGAGTGGGCGGAAATCGCCTCAGGCGAGAACGAGACTTGGGTCTTCTTCATCGCTATGCGACTCGAAGAACCCATCGACTAAATCGAGGATGCGGTCGGCTTCCTTCGCCTGGTAGATGGCGCCGCGCAGGGTGGCGCCGCCGCGAATGCCGTGGGTGAAGTACGTGGCGAACTGTTTCATCTTGCCGATGGAATCGTCTTCGCCGCGGGCGAGGAGCATGGCGTAGTAGGTCCGCATGATGTCGTAGCGGTCGCGCTGCGTGGGGTGCTCGTACGTCCCGGTTGCGAGGTATTGATCGAGCTGGCGGAAGATCCAGGGATTCGAGGAGGCGGTGCGGCCGATCATCACGGCGTCGCAGCCGGTTTCTTCGACCATCCGCACCGCATCTTCCGGCGTAAGGATGTCGCCGTTGCCGATGACCGGAATCCTCACTGCGGCCTTGACAGCGGCGATGCGGGACCAATCGGCATGGCCGGAATAACCCTGTTCGCGGGTGCGCGGATGCAGGGCGACGGCCTGCAGGCCGCAATCCTCGGCGATGCGCGCCATCTCGACCATCACCAGTTCGCGGTCGTTCCAGCCCGCGCGGAATTTGCAGGTGAACGGGATGGTGATGGCGCGGCGGACGGTGCGCAGGATGTTTTCGACCAGCGGCAGATCGCGCAGCAGCCCGGAGCCGCCGTTGCACTTGACCACCTTGTTGACGGGGCAGCCGAAGTTGATATCGAGGATGTCGAAGCCGAGGTCCTCGCAGACTTTCGCGGCGGTCGCCATGGTTTCGGGATCGGAACCGAAGAGCTGCGCGGAGATCGGGTGTTCATCCGGATCGAAAGCCAGATAACGCTGGAGGGTGCGGTTCGGCTTCTTCGTGTTGTCGGACCGGAGCGCGGCGCTGACCCCGTGCGAGCTGGTAAATTCGGTCATAATAAGACCACAGCCGCCGAGGTTGCGGATGAAGCGCCGGAAAACAGTATCGGTGACGCCGGCCATGGGCGCCAGGACGGTCGCGGGTGCGATCGTATGGTGACCAATGATGAGGTTTCGCGGGAAACTCACATGTCCAGTGTAACGTCAAGATATTGATTTATGAAGGCGGCGCATGCAGGTCTGCTGGTTCTGGGGGCCGTGCTGGCGGGTGCGCTGGCAGTGGAAATGACGCAGCCACAGCCGCTTCCCGAGGTGGGGCCGGGGCCGATTCCGGAGCCTGCGCCGGTGCGGCAGGTTAGTTCTCCGACCCCTCCGCCGCCGGTTCAAGTTGCGGCGGCGACCCCGAAACGCGCGCCGGTTTCCGTTCCGGTCTCGGTGCAGGTGGCGCCTTCGCAGCCGGAAGTGTATGTCGAATTAATGAAACCGGCCATTCGACCGGCTATTCGAAAAGACGAACCCATTTTGACGGCGACAGCCGCTGCGCCGGCGCCCCCGGCGACATCGCCGCCTCCGCAAGATTCTTCGGCGCTGTTCGTGCCGCCGAAGCCGTATGAAGCTCCTCCTGCCCCAATTCCGGCGCCGGAGCCCACATTACACCGTGTGACGCTGCAGACGGGCATGGTGGTTCCGGTTCGGCTGATGGAATCGCTTTCGAGCGACCGGAATGTTACCGGCGACACGTTCCACGCCGCGCTGGCGGAGCCGCTGGTCGTGGACGGTCTGGTGATTGCCGAACGCGGCGCGCAGGCCGGCGGACGCGTGGTCGATGCGCGGGATGGACGGCTACAGCTCGAATTGGCCAATATTTCGACCAGCGACGGGCAGAAGGTCGCGATTTCGACCGATCCGTGGAGCAGCATCCGGGTGACGACGCTGCGGAGCATTTTCGAGGCGCTCGCGGGCGGGAGACCGTTGGGCGTACCCTCGGATACTCTTGTGCGGTTTCGCCTGGCTACGCGGGTCACGATTACGGAACGGCGCCTGTAGAGTACGAGGCTCGCGGCGGGTCGGTGGAGGGATTGTTCGGGTCTGCTACGACGTTCTCGCCATCGAAGGTGAATCCATAGCGCAGCAGCACGGTCGCGATTTTCAGACCGGGGATCTGACCCGAGCACCTCTCGTCGAGAACCTTTTGGGGGATCATGGCCGCTCCCAATCGCGCCGAAACAACGATGTGCACGCGAAATGGCGCCGCCATGTTCGTGAACTCGACCTGCTCGATGGCGCCGCTTTGGGTAGTCCCGTCGTCAAGCGGCATGCAGGACCCCGTATTGTCAGCGACGCTGAAAAATCCGCTGAAGGGAAGTGGCTTACGACCGGGATCCAGCAGATACAAAAAAGACTCGAAGTTTCCTTGGCCGCCGCCTCCCATCCCGCAGAGTAATCGGTCGCGGCCATCCGAACCAGGGAATTTCCTGCAATCGACGGCATTGAGGCCGTCAGAGTAGCTGACTTTTTGCCAGGAAGATCGATTCGTGAATAAATAAGCGCCGTTCTATTCGCGGGAGTGCGGCTCACATCCGACTATGGTGAGCAGAGCGTCGTCGCTCGACGGGGATAAAAAGTGGCCCAGGAAGATTGGTCCGAGATCTCCCGCCGAGCTTCCGGCGAACCCGGTTCCCTCAGGACAAACGCTGCAGCCCGAGTCCGTCGCATGCCCAAGGCAGATAATTCCAAGGAAGTTCCGCACCTCCGCCGCGGGCGGGTGATCGGTTTCCGCAGGAAACC
>JASHSD010000541.1 GCA_030036985.1 Bryobacteraceae bacterium | reverse complement strand
TTCGCCTCGCGGAAAAGAGGTTCGAGCGCGCCGAAGCCGGATGCAAGATAATCCGACGATCCGCTCTTCCCTTGTGCGCCGGCGGCATCGTCCGCCATACTGGAATTCAGAGGCGAATCCTCAGGTGCGGGAGTCGTTTCAGCCGGTTTTTCCGTTACACTGGAATCGGATCCGGCTCCGGAGGGAGTAATCGCTCCCTCCCCGGTCTTACCGGTTCCGGGGGCGTGTGGAGTCTCTCCGGAAGGGGCCTTGGCATCCGCAAAGTCCGTATCGAACGCCGTCACCAGCCAGCGCTTCGCCACTCCGTCGAAATCCAGCCTCACCGCCGCCCGCTGATTGCCCCGATCGTTGCGCAGCTGAATGGTGCGGCCGTCGTCGCTCGTCTTGTGCAGTCCGTCGAGAAACCCCTGCAGATCGCCCAACACCTCAGGATGCTTGTCCCGCAGCTTCTTCGCGATCCTGGCGGTCAGGTCGATGTCGCCGACCTCCGGATGATGCAGCGCGCCCACCGCTTCTCCGTCGCCCTCTTTGAGCAGATGCGCGAGCGCGCCTTCGGCGTCGTGCCAAAACTCGTGATAGACCGGACCGTGCGGACCCGTCTCGCGCGAAACGCCCGGCTGACGCCCGCCGCTCGTGTTCCAATCGGTAGACCCGTGCTGCGCGAAGTACTGGCCGGGGCCTTCGATCCTGTCGACGGGTTTCAGCTCGCCGTCCTCGCGCCGGAACAATTGTCCCGGCTGCGAGAACTCTTCGCGCTGCCCTGCGATCTTTGCGGGATCGCCGTTGGCCGCGATGATCTGAAGCGCGCGCCCGCTCGTGATGTTGAGGATCGACTCGCCGGGCTTGCGTGTGCGCGCCTGTTCGTTCGCCCCGTTGAGCAGCCGCGCACGCGCCGCGTTGAACGACTCGCCCTCTTCGCCCGAGTGCGGCGAGACGCCGGGCGATTCGTCCGGGCGGTTGAGCATCCGGTCGTCGATCGCATCGCGCTCGCTGTCGAGAGGCTTGCCCTCGTGCGCGCCGAGCTTCCACGGTTCGAGCCACTCCGCCGCTTCCGCTTTCGGATGCACTGTGCGCGCGGTTTCCATCGAACGATCGTTGGGCGCGCCGAAGACGCGATCAACGCCGGCGGCTCGCGTTTTGAGCGCCTGCGCGTCGGCCCGGCCTTCGGCGTTGAGCGGCCGGTCGACCGATCCGGTCACTCGCCGAGAATTGACGCTTTCACCCGCTCGATGCGGTTCAGCTCCAGCAGCAGGAGGCGCGGCTCCTCCCACTCCCACATGTCCAGATACAGATTCTCCCGGTCGTGTCCCTTCATGTAGGGTTTCCTGCGGTGGCTGCGCAGACACTCCGCCACCAGTTCCCGCGTGCGCTCCCCCGGCGCCCGGATTTGGAGGGTTATTCGATCCATTGGATTCTCCTTGCGTTGAGCCCAGCAGCGGGCGGGGCTTGGCGCCGTCCGCAGGTCCTATCAGGCCTTCGGCGTGCATCCGATCCAGAATTCGGGTCGCCGCGCCGTATCCGACCCTCAGATTTCGCTGGAGCATTGAGGTCGATGCCTTTCCCGCTCCGCGAACCAGCTCCACCGCGCGGCTGTACGCGCGCTCGTCTATTTCCGGGGGGGTCGGGGAGCCCGCGGCAGCGGTGGAATGGGATTGGACTTCGGGCGGTCGCTCGCCGCCGCCGCCTGGGCCAGCGCCGACTGCAGGCTCTGCGCCCGCTGCGCCTGGCCGCGCGGACTGGGGCGCGGCGGATTGCTGCGTGGATGGCTTTTGTGCGTCTGCATCTTCGATGTCCTTCGGTCTGTAGGTTTGGGTTCCCGCGGTATTCGCGGTGGCGTTGGCTTGAGCGGCGCGGGCTTTCAGAATGGGCTCATATTTGGCTTTGAGCGCCGCTGTGGCGCGGGATCCGATCTTGTGCGCGCCGACTCCGGCGAGAATGCCGGCGATATCGCCTGCAAACGCGGAGTACTCCGACGCGAGACCGAGCTTCTTCAACCCCGCCTCGACGGCCTGCTGAAAAACAGCGCCCGCGGCGAGCGACGTCAGGGTCTCGACCGGCGCTGCAAGACCGCCGGCCGCCATGAGCGGCGTCGCCGCCTCCATCCCGCCGCGCAGAATCTGAGACGCGCCTCCGAATTTCGACGCTGCCCCCGGCTGCGCCATGTGCTCGATGCCGTGCACCACGCGCGTCGCGCCGGTTTGAGGCATGTCCAGGATGGAGAAGGGACCGCCTTCCTCACCCGGGGGAAGCATAATACCGCGCTGCCCCGTTCTGGGGTTTATCCAGACCGGAGCGCTCGCCCGAGCCTGATCGGGGTTCTGGAGCGCATCCGGCAGGGGCGGAGTCGGCGGAGGTGGAGCAGAGATTGGAGCAGAGATCACGGGACGCGTCGCGACTTCGGCGATGCGGCGCGCGTGAAACGTCGTCATCGCATCCACGGTTGCGGGATCGGGCAGGGAGCCGCTCACCCCCTGAGCGGCCATGAACGTATCGGGATTGAGCGCGGGCTGCGCCGCCATGAAGGTATCGGGGTTCAGGTCGGCCGCGGTGCTGGTCGGCATATCACTGCCCGATCTGGTAGCCGTACTGCTGGAATTCGCGGATCGCCTGCGCCTCGCTCACGCCCTTTTGCTTCGCGTAGTTGCGCACGTGCTGCATGGTGACAGGCTGTTTATTCGTCTTTGTTTGCCCTTGTTTTGCGGGCGCCGCGGCGGCCGTTGCGCTTTTTGCAGCGGCGTAAGGCGGCGCGGATGCCTGCGCGGTCTTCGCCGGAGCGGGAGGTGCGGCCTTCGCCGCGTCTGCAGGCGCGCCTTTCGCATCGCCGCCGTTCTGCCTGATAATTTTCTGCTGCTGATCGTGATACGACCCCGCAAGATCGGTTGCCCTCTGGTAGCGATCCATGTAATACCGCCGTAGCGCGGGGCCCATCACATGCTGTTTCCGATCGTCCGGATCCACGATGGTCGCGTCGTCCGGAGTCTCCCCGGGCTGCCCGGTCTGCTTGTCGATCGGACCCGACCACAGCACCGACGCATACGCCGAGCGCTTCCCATGCTGCTCCTGTTCTCTCGTCTGCAGCTGGTCAATGGTTTTCTGCGCGGCGTCGCGGCCCCGCTGCTGCTGGTCCTGCTGACGCTCGCGAAAACGTTCGTCGCTTTCCTGCTGCGCCGGCGTCGCCTGCGGCTTAACGCCGGGCGGAAGCTTCAGCGGCGTGATCTCGCCGGTGTCTTCGTTGATGCTGACCGGCTGATTGTAATGCTCGAGGTCGACGCGCGTTCGCGCCGTTTTCGCCGCGGGCTTCGGCTGGGTCATTTCGAGCAGCGACTTCAGCTCATTCATTTTGTCGAGCGGCCAGCGCGCGCCCACCTTAACGTCTACCCCGGCGGCATGCAGCCGGTCCGCCGCATCCTGCGTGATGACGACGCTGTTCGAATCGTCGAGCTGGCTTTTGCCGAGATGCTGTTTTACCGCTTCGGTAACCACGTTCGCGTGGGCCAGCGGCCACCGCTGCCCGGCCTTTGCGTCATAGCCGGCCTCGTTCATTGCCTGCGCGGAAGTGGCCGTCAGCGGAAAGCTGTTCGAATCGTCGAGTTTGCCCTTATTTTTCGCTTCGACGGCCGCTTTCTCCTCGGGTGTCGGATAGTAGACCGGAACCCCTCCCGTCATTACGATCCGGCTCGGATCGAACGAGTAGTCGGGATTGTTCGCCTGCGCCCCGTAATCCGGACGCTGCGCTTCGTTCCCCTTCATCGTCCCCAGCGTCGGCTTGTCGTTCGGACCGAATTGCGCTTTGTTGCCCGGGTCGTTATCCACCAGGATTCCGCCGCGCACGGCCAGCGCCGTCGCCAGATCGCTCGCGTCCTGGTGCGCCTGGGCCGCGGCCTTCTCGTCCGCCTGCTGTTTGATAGCGGCCTGGTCCACGGCCGCCTGCCGCAGCGCGCCCGCCAGATGCGCGGCGGCGGAGCCGGCGTCGGCCGCCGCGCCGATGTACGGATTCTCGGCCGAGAATGGGGAAGGAAAGCCTGCCATATTACAAACCCGCCGGGCCGTACACTGCTCCCCCGCTGCCGAGCGGGCCGCCGACGCCGACGCCCGCGCCGAAGCTGGAGCCCCATCCGGAACTCGATGCCGACGTGTTGCCTGTCGCCGATGTCCCGAGCGAGGTGAACGCGTAGTTCAGCGCCGAGAGCAGATCGGTGTTATTTTGCTGGAGCTGGCTTGCGGCCCCGGCGCTTTGGTTTGCGGCCTGCGCGCCCTGCTGCGCGAGATCGGTCTGCAGCTGGGTTTGTCCGCTCATGCCGCTTCCGCTGAACCCCCGCTGGGCGAGCTGCGACTGAAGCGTGTTCCCCACGGTCGAGTAGTTCTGATTGATCGCGTTCGCGTTGGCCGTGGTCGCCGCCTGCGTGGCCGGACTCAGGCTGCCCGATGTCATCGACGGGATCAGGCTCGAGAAGTAGTTCCCGAGCAAGCCCTGCAGCGAACTCTGGAGTCCCGAGTACACGTTCGACTGATTCGAGCTCGACGACGTGTTCGAGCTTGTCCCTCCCGTCGATCCTCCGAAGTCCAGCCCCATTATCGAAATCCTCCCTTGTCATACCCAGAACGACTGCATCCGCCGGCTTTCCGCCGCGCATGGCCGCCGCCCGCATCGTGCCTTCCACGCGCCCGCCGCAGCGCCGCGCAACCGCGATCGCGAGCCGGTTCCACGCCGGAATGAAAGCCTGAATCCGCTGCAAAGCCGGATCCGCGAAGAGCAGCCCCGCAATCTTCCGCAGCTCGGCCGCCGGCGTGCCCAGCGCGCGCTTCGAAAGCAGAATGTGAACCGTCGCGACCGACGGCGAATGCCGCGTTACCGCGACCGCTCCCGCCAGCGATCCGTCTTTCCATATGCCAAACGTCCGGGCGTAAGCCCCGATGGAATATTCGACAAATTCTTCGGCCGTTTTGGGGGCGGAGTCGTCGGCCCGGCCGCGCGCGGCGTCGAACCACGCCCAGGCGAGCGCCCACGCCCAGGCGGGAAAAGGCTCGCGGATCTCGATATCCGGCATCATTGTGTATTCACCATCCACCACTGGCCGCTGCCGCCGGAGGAGTAGCACAGAATCAGGATGCCGCCGGAGGCGCCGAAACTATTAGTCGGATCGCCGGCGGTGCTTACAAGCTTGATCGGTAAGGCGGCGCCTCCCTGATAGGCGAACGTGTTCGCCGATCCGCCCGTAATCGTGGTAAGCAGCTCGCCGTCGACGCAGTAACCGTTCGGATTCGACAGCGACGAGAGGGCCAGTCCGTAGCTCGCCGAGGACGTGAGCGCTCCGGCCGTGCCGGTGAAGTTGTTGATCCAGCATATGCCCTGCGCCTGACATGGCAACCCGTTGGTCAGATTCAATGTTGTGGTTGTGACCGAATCCGCTTCTATCGACTGGTAGTTGCCGAGCTGTGCGGCTCCCCAGGCGATGAGATAAGATGCGGCCGTCCCGCCCGCGCCGGTGAAACTGCGATTAAGCGCCAATGATGTGGCTGATGAGTAAGTGGCCAGATTCCATGCATGAGTCGTTCCCGCACTGTCCGTTATAAGGATCGATCCGCCGTTGCCCATTCCGCCGCCGCTTACCATCGACGACGTGAATGCGGTGCCTGACCCGGTTACGGCAGTAGAACCGTTTGTCAGGCTGATCGTACCGGAGCTGTACGTCCCTCCGCCATAGATCCAGCCTGTGTTGTTCGAGGTCGCGTCCTCCCAAATCACGTTGTCGAAAGTCACGCATGGCTTCACCGTGCTTGTGGCGCATCCGCTGTTCGGAAACAGCAATCCGGCGCTGAAGTTGTATGTGTCGAGTATCATGTGCCGCAGGGTGAAAATGCCCGGCTGCGTCGCTCCGATAGGAGTCGGGTTATAGTAGAACGTCAGCGACAACGTATTTGAATGAAGCGGCTCCATGATGCCGTCTTCGAGAACGATGTTTGCGCCTAAGGATGAATAGACCACAAGCGATCCGCTTGCATCTGTCAATGGCCAGGAGGGGATGCCGGGCGGAGCGCTTCCTGAGACCCAGCAATTGGAATACGATGCCGTGGCGCAGGTCCCATTCCACCTTTCCGGACGCATGATGACATTCGAGCCTGCGTCGTACAGCAGCATCCCGTATGTCTCCGAATCGAAATCGAGCGCGGTGATCGTCCCCCCCGTGATGCCGAAGACGCAAAAATCGCAGAAGTTCGAAGAGATGCCGCCCCCCGTCCAATGGAACGTCCCCGCATACCCTCCTACAGAGTCGTCCTCGACGCCGTAGGGCGCGGTCTCAGTTCCGAAGACGCCGTAGCAGCGTACATTCTCAAACTCCTCGGAGTAAAGCTCGAGTCCCTGCGCCATGTGGATGCAGGAATTCGAATACCCGTAAGCTGCAACATGGTCAAGACGGGAGTAGTCGTTATTTCCGTCGTACCCGTCATAGATGACGGCGTCCGCGCATCCGCCGCCCGAGCCGCCGCTGCAGTCGATAATGTCGTCGTACAAATGCAGCCCGGTCTGGGTGGCCTGCGGCAGGAAGCCGGAGTCGAACGTGCTCTCTGTGCTCTCGATCACCGCGCCGACCGGAGACGCGCTCGTTGGGTCGAAATGAATGCCGTGGATCGCCTCCTGAAAGGTCCCGAGCGTACTCAGCATGATCGTCTTGATCTGCCCCGAGTTGGCCGTGTAAGACGAACACGCGGAGCCATTAAAAGCTGTGGTGATCGTTGTGGTTCCCGATCCAATTACATAAGATGCAACCGGCACCCAGCCGTTCAGCGTGCATCCGGTGATCGTCGCGGCGGTCACATAAACATACGGACTAACCTTACCGGCATAGTTATTGACCGTGATGACCATCGGGTTAGCGTAGGTCACCGAAGAGACATTCAACGTCTGCGGCCCTCCCCACCCCAGGTACGTTGCAGCGCTGCCGGCAAACTCTCCGTTGAACTGGTTGTAGACCTGGCACTCCGTTTTCAGACTGAAGGCGCCGGCGGGCCACAGAATTTTGGAGCTGGACGAAGCGGCGGCCGCCGCATTGCAGGCGGGGGCTGAGTCAGCCGCTCCCGTTGGGTCGGCTCCCCACCACGTCGGATTGATCGCCGGAACCGGCCCCGTGATCGAAACCGTCCCGCCCCCCAGCGAAGACGTTGTGTCGAAGATCTGAGCCGACGGCGCCTCGAGCGGCCCCCCGATCGTGAACGTCGTTCCGGTGGGCATGTGCACGATCGCCCCCGCGTTGAAGACAAGCGTGGTGGCGCTGCACGACGCGTGATTGCTTGCCGCGACCTCGGCGTAGCCGGGCGGCAGCGACACCAGCGCCGCGCATGTGGAGACCGCGGCATTGAGCGCGGCGCCGTTCGCCACGGTAATGGTGGCGTTCGACGCGACGCTGTAAGATCCGCTCGCCGAGACGCCGCCCACGGTGAACTGCGTCGAGCTCGTCACCGTCACGGTATAAAGACTGGGGGAGCCGAGTCCGCTGCCGGAGACGCCGCGGATCGCGTGAGCCTGACCGCTCGCGAGGATGCCCGTATTCTGCGCGGTGCATGTCAGGACGCCCGAGACC
>JASHSD010000540.1 GCA_030036985.1 Bryobacteraceae bacterium | reverse complement strand
CGGCATGGCCGTCACGATATAACTTCCGCTGCCTCCCAGATGGGGATCAGAGGGTGGGTTTGTCAAGCCCAGATAAATGTATCCCGCATCGGCATTTCCATTCACCAAGCGAATCCAGCCGAATGGCTGCGGCTGCCTTGCGGTGGGAGGCATTAGAGTCAACTCGTGGCCGGTGATGGGGTTGGTCTTTTCGATTGGCAATGGAGTCCTCCTTTTATAACGACCCTAAGACGTCAGCCTTTGGCGTTTTCGAATCGGCCGAATGTGCGCCATTGAACGCTCCGAAGGCGAGGTCGCCACCGGTGTGCAGCGCTAATAGCCATCATAATGTCAACTTGTACCCAGATTGCCGGAGTATACCGCAAATCAATCGGTCGCGTGTGCGGATTCTGGGGGGCGAACGCGATTCCGGGATAACCCGAAAGGCGCTCCGGCTCAAGCCGGCCATTTTCGTTCGACTCCGGATTGGCTTTACAGTCAGTCCCGGACCCAGGACTTTATCGGTGTGTTGCTACTCCGGTTCTGTCGAGCGCTATTTTAACTCTCCGCGGATAACGCTGCGGCCGGGTAGCGAAAGGGAACGTCCGCGCGGCGAACTCTTCGCGGTTAAACCCGGCGGGTATCGCGAAGCGGGCTGAAGCGACAGAACTCCCGTGGGGGCTGGCGACGAAGCGATACCTCGGCACGATGGGTTCGGTTCTTGGTTCGGGTAAAGGCGTTGCCCAACCATGGGGTGTCAATTAGCGGGCGCTGCTTAAGGTGGTGGAGATCGTGGGCAAAGAAATGGGCAAAGTGAGGAATTCGCCCTGATCGCTGAATCTGTAAGTTGTTGATTTTATTTGGCTCCTCAGGTAGGATTCGAACCTACAACCCTTCGGTTAACAGCCGAATGCTCTACCGTTGAGCTACTGAGGAGCAAGGCGTGACGGTTTCTTCATATTACACCATCGTCTTTCGCCGTCCGCACCCACGCCGCCGATCTGGTGATATGATCGCGCAAAGTGATGAAAAAACGAACTCCCCGCCCCGCTCTCCTCCTGCCGGCCCTCCTGCTGACCGCCCTCCCCGCACTCGCGCAGTTGCCCCCGCCCAACGCGGCGGGCGTCTCCGCGGGTCACGACATCTTCACCTTCCACGACATGGATGCCGCCAATAAATTCTGGAACGCCCTCGGCGGCGCGCCCGCCGAACTCGGCCCGCTCAAAATGACCAAATTCCCCGGCGTCCTCTTCCTCATGCGCAAGGGCGATCCGAAGGGCGGCACCGAGGGATCCACCATCGAATACATCGGCTTCAAAGTCCGAAACCTCGCCGATACCCTGGCCAAACTCCAGGCGGCCGGCATCGTCCCGCTCCCGGGCAAGACGGCCAAACAGGCGTTCGTGATGGCGCCCGATGACGTCAAAGTCCGGCTCACCCAGGACCGCTCCCTTCCGACCCCGATCGCCGCCGACATGATCAAAATGGTCGTCCCCGACGTCGCCGCGGCGCAGGCCTGGTACGCGAAATGGTTCGGCGCGAAGCTGGTGCGCCACGATGGCGAAAAGGTCGGTGAAATCCCCGGCGTCAACATCCTGTTCGCGAAGGCCGACGGGCCTGTCGCGGGAACGAAAGGCCGGGCCTTCGACCGGATCGGCCTCGAAGTCCACGATGTGCAGGACGTCTGCAAAAACCTAGAAGCATCCGGCATCAAACTCGACGGGGCCTACCGCAAAGCCACGTCCATGAACCTCGCGGTCTGTGTTCTCACCGATCCCTGGGGCACCTACATCGAGATCAGCGAAGGACTTGCGGCAGTTAAGTAACGCCAAATAACGCCAAGTAATGCCAGTTAATGTCAAGTAATGCTCGACAACCTGGTCATCGTCGCCTATTTCTTCGTCGTTTTCGGCATCGGCATCTATCATTCGCGGCGCCAGCGCACCACCAGTGAATACTTTCTCGCCGGCCACAGCATCGGCTGGTTCGCGGTCGGCGCGTCGCTCTTTTCGACCAACATCTCGAGCGAGCACTTCATCGGTCTCGCGGGATCGGGCGCGTCGGACGGTCTCGCCGTGGGCGCCTACGAATGGTCGGCCAGCTTCTGCCTCTTCATCCTCGGCTGGCTGTTCGTGCCCTATTACCTGAAGTCGAAAGTCTTCACCATGCCGGAGTTTCTGGAGCGGCGTTTCAATCCGGCATGCCGCTGGTATCTCACCATCGTCTCGATCGTCGCCTACATCTTCACCAAGATCTCGGTGCACCTCTTCGCCGGCGCAATCCTCATGCGTTCCGTGCTTGGTTGGGACTATCTCACGACGTCCATCCTGCTCGTCATCGCCACCGGCATTTACACCATCACCGGCGGTCTGAAAGCGGTCATCTACACCGACCTGTTCCAGTCCTTCGTTCTGATCACGGGCGCGGTGGTGCTGACCCTGGTCGGGCTCGATCGCGTCGGCGGATTCCAGGGCCTGCGCGCTGCCCTGCCTCCCAACTTCTTTCACATGGTGAAACCGGCGAGCGACCCTGTGTATCCGTGGGTCGGCACCATTTTCGGAACTCTGATCCTCGGCATCTGGTACTGGTGCACGGATCAATCCATCGTGCAGAAGACGCTCAGCGCGAAAGATCTCGAAAACGCGCGCAAGGGCAGCTTCTTCTGTGCGGCGCTGAAGATCCTGCCGGTATTCATTCTGGTGCTGCCGGGCCTGATCGCGAAGGCGCTCTACCCGAACGTGGTCCACGGCGACAACGCCTATCCGACGCTGGTGCTCCGGCTGCTGCCGAAAGGCCTCGTGGGATTGATGGTCGCGGCCCTGCTCGCGGCGCTGATGTCGGCCATGAGCTCCGTGCTGAACTCCTGCTCGACCCTGATCACGATGGACGTGTTTCGCAAGACGCATCCCCACGCGAGCGACCGGCGGCTGGTGCTGGTGGGACGCATCGCCACCGGCGTCATCGTGGCTATCAGCATTCTCTGGGTGCCGTTGATCAAATACCTGAGCAACGAAATTTATCAATACCTGCAGAGCGTGCAGGCGTATATCGGCGCGCCGATCACCGCGACTTTCCTGGTGGGCGTGCTCTGGAAACGCGCCACCGGCCGGGCCGCCATCACCACTCTGATCACCGGCGGTCTGCTGGGCGCCGGACGCTTCGTCCTCGACGTAATGCACGATGCGTTTAAGGTGGATCTGGGCGCGCTCAACGCCCTGGTGCGGTTCAGCTTTCTCAACTACAGCGTAATCGTGTTCGTGTTCTGTGTGCTGCTGATGTTCGCCATTACGCTGACCGAACCGCGCCGAAGCCAGGCTGCGGAAGAACAGCTGACGGTCGGCTGGGGCGGCGGCGTAGTGCGCGTCTTCGACCGTGCCGATCTGGCATGGACCGCCATGGTCGCCTGCTTCGTGCTGGGTTTATGGATTCATTTCCGGTAAGCTGGCATCAAATGAAACGCTTTTTGCCGTTGCTTATTGCGGCGCCCCTGTTTGCCCAACCGGCGCGCGGGCCGCGTCCGCAAGCGCTCTTTGCCACAGCCTGCGGCAGTTGCCACATGGCCGCGGACCTGGCCAAAAAGACCCCCGAAGATATCTACCGTTCGTTGAGCACCGGTTCCATGCGGCAACAGGCCGCGAGCCTGAGCGAAGCCGACAAGCGCGCTCTCGCCGAATATCTCAGTAGCGGGAAGCTCGATATCGCCCAATTCGCCGACGCGAAGGTTATGCCCAACCACTGCGCCGCGAATGCCCGCTTCGGCGATCCCGCCGCCGGCCCGGCATGGAATGGGTGGGGCGTCGACATCTCCAACACCCGTTTTCAGACGGCGAAGGCCGCCGGATTGACCGCCGCGCAGGTTCCGCAACTCAAGCTGAAGTGGGCGTTCGCATTTCCCGGCGCGGGTTCGGTCTATGCTCAGCCTTCGATCGCCGGCGGACGTGTCTTCGTCGGCGTGGACACCGGGTTCGTTTATGCGATCGACGCTGCCTCCGGGTGCGTTTACTGGTCGTTCCAGGCCGAAGCCGGCGTGCGAACCGCCATTACGGTCGATCGCGCCACGGCCTGGTTCGGCGATCTGAAAGCCAACGTGTATGCCGTGAATGTCGCGACCGGCGAACCCATCTGGAAAGTTCGCGTCGAAGATCACCCGAGCGCGCGCATCACGGGAGCGCCGAAGCTTTACAACGGCCGGCTTTACATCCCGGTGTCCTCGGGCGAAGAAGGCGCGGGCGGCAATCCGCGTTATCCCTGCTGCACGTTCCGCGGCAGCATCGTGGCCCTCGACGCCGCCACCGGCCGCCGGATCTGGAAAACGTACACCATCCCCGATGCGCCGCAACCCACCACGAAATCCGCAGCCGGCGTACAGCATTACGGACCCGCCGGCGCGGGCGTCTGGATGTCCCCCACCATCGATCCCAAACAGCACGCGCTGTACGTCGGAACCGGCGACGCATACACCGAACCCGCGGCCAAAACCACCGACGCGCTCATCGCCATGGCTCTCGACACCGGCAAGATCCTGTGGGTCGCCGAGGACACCGAGAACGATACCTGGCTGGCCGGCTGCACAGCCAATGCGCCGACCGGCAATTGTCCCGAAAAGCTGGGTCCGGACCACGATTTCGCCTCGCCGCCCATTCTCAAAACTTTGCCGAACGGCAACCGCATCCTCATCGCGGGGCAGAAGAGCGGAAACGTGTGGGGCCATGATCCCGACCGTAAAGGAGCGGTCGTCTGGAAAACGGCTCTGACCAGCAACACCACGGAATTCGGCGGCAAAATCATCTGGGGCGGCGCGGCCGACAACGTGAATGCCTACTTCGGACTTGGCCCCGGCGGCATCGCCGCCGTCCAGTTCCGCGACGGAGAACGGAAATGGTTCACGCCCCTGACACCCGCGCCCGCAATGGCGCGGCATCCCGGGCAGGATGGCCCATTGACGGCGATCCCCGGCGTGGTGTTCTCAGGCGGGTGGGACGGCGTGCTGCGGGCCTTGTCCACAGCCGACGGTCACGTCGTCTGGCAGTACGACACAGCCCACGATTACGAAACAGTCAACGGGGCGCCGGGAAAAGGCGGCTCCATGGGCGCGGCCGGTCCCACGTTGGCCGGAGGCACGCTCTTCGTCGGTTCCGGCTACGTTGGCGTCAAGGGCGGCATGCCGGGTAACGTACTCCTGGCGTTCACCTTGCCGTAAACCGTTGTATACACCCGCGTGCTACCCTGGTCGATTGCATGACCAATGACGAAATACGGGAGTTGATTCAGCTCGTCATCGAAACGGGCGTGGCTGAGCTCGAGGTGGAGCGCGGCGAGGACCGGGTCCGCATCCGTCGCGGTTCCGGCGCTCAGGAAGGTTATCAGCCCAATGCCACGCACGTTCACGACGTTGCGCCGCCCGCTCCCGCTCCCGCCGCTCCGGCGCCCGCGAAAACGGAAAAGCCGGCGGCCAAATCGGGGCCGGATCTGGTCTTCGTCAAGAGCCCCATCGTCGGCACTTTCTATGAATCGGCCTCGCCCGACAGCCCTCCTTTTGCGCGCATCGGCGATCACGTCACGCCCGGCAAAGTTCTCTGCATCATCGAATCGATGAAGCTCATGAACGAAATCGAAGCTGACGCGGCGGGCGTGATCGAAAGCAAACTGGTCGAGAACGGTCAGGCCGTCGAATACGGAGAAGCCCTCTTTGGCATCCGCCCCGTTTAAGCAGATCCTGATCGCCAACCGGGGTGAAATCGCTCTGCGCGTGATCTGCGCGTGCAAAGACCTCGGCATCCCCACCGTCGCCGTTTTCTCCGAGGCCGACCGCGACAGCCTGCCCGTCCGCTTCGCCGACAAGGCCATCTGCATCGGGCCTCCCAAGAGCGCGCGCAGTTATCTCGATATTCCCTCGATCATCAGCGCCGCCGAAATCGCCCGTGTGGACGCCATCCATCCTGGGTACGGATTCCTCAGCGAGAATGAAAGGTTCGCCGAAGTGTGCCGCGTCTCCGGCATTAAATTCATCGGACCTACTCCGGAAATCATCGCCGCCATGGGCATCAAGGAACGCGCCCGCGCCATCATGAAGGAGCACGGCGTGCCGATCCTGCCCGGTTCGGCGGGCGTGCTTTCCGGTCCCGAGGAAGGCCTGGAGATGGCGGAAAAGATCGGCTATCCCGTAATTCTGAAAGCTTCGGCCGGCGGCGGCGGACGCGGAATGCGCATTGTGAATCGCGCGGAGGATTTGCCGGGTCTGCTGACGCAGGCGCAGCAGGAAGCGGGCGCGTCGTTTTCGAGCGCCGACGTTTACCTGGAGAAATATATCGGCGCTCCCCGGCACATCGAGTTCCAGATTCTGGCCGACGAGCATGGGAACGTCGAAATCCTCGGAGAGCGCGATTGCAGCATTCAGCGGCGGCATCAGAAGCTGCTCGAGGAATCCCCCTCGCCCGCTCTGCGCCCCGAAGTGCGGACTCGCGTAATGGCGAAGCTGCGCGAGGCCATTCGCGCCATCGGTTACACCAACGCGGGGACGGTCGAGTTCCTGATGGACGAGCAGGGCGATCTTTACTTCATCGAGGTGAACGCGCGCATTCAGGTGGAGCATCCGGTCACCGAAGCGGTCACCGGAACCGATCTGGTGAAGGCGCAGATCCGCATCGCGGCCGGCGAGCGGCTGCCCGACATTCTGGGCGGCCCGGTCGAATTCCGCGGCCACGCCATCGAGTGCCGCATCAACGCGGAAAACCCCGAAACCTTTGCGCCGTCGCCGGGCCGGATCACCGGCCTGAATCTGCCCGGCGGCGTCGGCATTCGCGTGGACACCCACGCTTATCAGGAAGGCGTCATTCCCCCGTACTACGATTCGCTCGTGGCCAAGCTGATCGCGCACGGTCGGGACCGCGCCGAGGCCATTCAGCGAATGAAGCGCGCGCTGGATCTTTTTGTCGTCGAGGGCATTCACACGTCCATTCCGCTGCACAAGCGCATTCTCAACGATCCCGACTTCGTCGCCGGCCATTTCGACACGAATTTCATCAAGCGCTGGCACGCCTGAGCTTTCCTCCGCGCTCGTCACGAATTAACTATCACAGGCGGCGCAGAACGCTCCCTCGCGGTCGCGGCTCGGTACCGGTTTCTGAGCCACGACCGCAAGGGAGTGGTTGGCA
>JASHSD010000539.1 GCA_030036985.1 Bryobacteraceae bacterium | reverse complement strand
CAAATCCCGCTGCTTTCGCATTCGGGCCAAAGCCGCACGAATATTCATGCCTCGCGAAGAAGTCCTTCTCCGTTGCCGGCCACACGCGCCGGACTTCGGCCAGGCTCATGTTCGGAAACCAGGTGTGGAATTGGTCTTTCCCGCAGATTCAGTCTGCCTGCCGCACGCGCTCCAATCGAGCCTTGGATGCATCGCCGGGGGTATTCAGGGTGTCGCCCATCAATACCAGTCCCACAAATCCGTGATCCGGTGAGGATCGCTCAGAACAGGATCTTCCGGGTTCCGCAGCATCTCTTCCTTGTGATAGGAGCGAACCTCGCGCCGGCCCACTTCTGCTTCAGGCAACTGGGAGGAGCATCGCCGGCCTTCCACCACCGCATCTCCTTCTTCCCGCTTTGCTCTTTTCGATATCTATTTGAATGATGAAAAGTCCTGCTCACGCACAGCCGGGCTCCTTACCCGACTAATGCCGCGCCGGCGGCTTTCCGCTGCGAAGGATGGTCATTGTCTTCAGTTCATGCAAAATTGCCGTATCATGAACGGGGTTGTGTTAGCCCGGGAGGACGACCTCAAATGAAACGGACTCTCTTTATGACATTGCTCGGCGCCTCGATCATATTTGGTCAGGGACCGCAGGGCGTTCCTCCGTTGGGCGCCACTCCGAAACCGGCGATCCCGAATGTGAAGCCTGTGCGCTCCTGCGAAAGCCTGGCGATGGTCGCATTGCCCAATACAACCATCGAGTCTGCCGCAATCGATCCGGCCAATTCCGGGATCTGCCGCGTGACCGCGATCACTACACATCCGCCGATGGGCGACAAGGTCACGATCTGGATCGCCATACCCACTTCGAACTGGAATGGCCGTTTCCTGGGTACTGGAGGCGGCGGCTTCGTCGGCGGCAGCGCTGCCGGCGTGAATCAACCGGTGGCGCTCGGCTACGCGTCCGGCGCGACCGACACCGGCCACGCGGGCGGCAGCGGCAGCTTCGGTCTGGACGCGAATGGACATCTGAACTGGCAGGCCATTCGCGACAACGCGCATGTGGGCGTCCACGAGATGACCGTGACGGGAAAGGCGCTCACGCAGGCGATGTACGGCGTCGCGCCGAAGTATTCGTATTGGAACGGCTGCTCCACGGGCGGACGGCAGGGATTGATGGAAGCGCAGCGGTATCCGCGGGATTACAACGGCATCGTAGCGGCAGCGCCGGCGATTAACTGGACCAAGCTGCTGATGCAGTTGCTCTGGGGAACCGTGCAGATGAACGCCGCGGGAGATCCCCTGCCCGCGTGCAAGCTGGCAGCCGCGACCGCGGCGGCGATCGAATCCTGCGACGGGATCGACGGCGTTAAAGATGGCGTCATCGAAGATCCGAAGCGGTGCGCGTACGATCCCAAAGCGCTCGTCGGCACGACTGCCGGAGAGTGCGGGATGTTCACCGCGGCCGACGCGGACATCATCCGGAAGTTGTGGGAAGGCCCGCGCCGGCAGGACGGCGGATTCCTTTGGTACGGCCAGTCTCGCGGCGCGGACCTGGGCGCGGCATCCGCCAGCAGAGGCACTCCCCTGAAGCCCTTGCCATTTGCATTCTCCGTGGACTGGCTGCGGTACTTCCTTACGGAGAATCCGAAGTTTGATGCGAACACCATCACTCCCGACGCCTACGAGCGTTACTGGGATCAATCGCAGGAGGAGTTCGGGACTGTGATCGGCACAGATAACCCGGACCTGACTGCCTTCCGCGACCACGGCGGCAAGGCCATCCTCTGGCACGGCTGGGCCGACCAACAGATCACCGCCGAGGGCACTATCGACTACTACAAGCGCGTGCAGGGAAATATGGGCGGCGACAAGAAGACGTCGGAGTTCATCCGGCTCTTCCTGGCGCCGGGTGTCGGCCACTGCGGCGGAGGACCCGGACCGACGCCTTACGGCCAGTTGGACGCGCTGGTTTCCTGGGTGGAGGATGGCAAAGCGCCGGTAACGATGACGGCCGCCAGGCGCGACCGGACAGGCGCGATCACGCGGTCGAGGCCGCTGTGCCAGTATCCGCTGGTGGCCAGGTATAAGGGCAAGGGGAGCACCGACGACGCGGCGAATTTCGTCTGCGATGCGGGATTCTGAGCCAATTTCCGTATCATGAGGGCGTGGCCGATCTGGCGTTTGAGGCCGTCCAGGAAGCTGACGGCGGCTAGTGCGCCGAATGCCTGACGGAGAATATTTTCACGCCAGGCGATGCGTTTTTCTTTGACCAGCCCCGGCCCGTTCGGGTCCGCCTCCACCTGGTTCGAGACCAGGCGAGCGACTCGCCGAGACTCTCTGCCGCCCCTGGGGATACGCCAGAGTCCATCAATCGGGCAGCCACATCATTACTTGAAACCGATGATCCATCGCATCAGCGCATAACGGTACCGGACCACAGGGCGCTTCGAATCGGCACTTTCAATTCAATCCTGCGAGCCGTCTCGATTCACGAAAGCGTGTCGCGTGAAACAATTCTCATGAGTTTGTGAGAAACCTCGCCGGGCATCGCCGGCGAAGCGCCCTTGGTGAAATCGTACTCAGGTTCATCGCTCCTGATCACTGGACCACGAACCAGATAGCCGAAGACACAGGCTGAAGTCTGCGCACACAGCCTGAAGTCTGCCACCACTTTGCATCAAATCAATGATGCGGGCTTTGGCTAAAGACGGCGTCGTCGAAGACCCGAAGCGGTGCGCGTACGATCCCAAAGCGCTCGTCGGCACAGCCGCCGGAGAGTGCGGCACGTTCACCGCGGCCGATGCGGACATCGTCCGCAATATTGTGGGAAGGTCCGCGCCGTCAGAATAGTTTCGTCCGGAGTATCCGGTCTGATTTTGGCGACGACTTCGAACCGGTCGTAATCGAGCCGGCTCGGCCCGCCGCAAAACCGTGTCAGCGTCCGGTTCAATTCTCCTTCGGATTGTCCAGCATATGATCGATCACCAGCACCTTCTCCGGCCGCTTGTGCGTTTCCACTTTCAGCCCGAGCTGTTTCTGCACCGCGTCCAGAAACGAGGGTAACCCAGACGGATCGTCGGGTTCCTGGGCAGCGGCGGCATCGACCGGAAATCTGCGCGCCAGAATCCCCATCATCTGCTGCCGCAACCCCGCCATCGCATCGTAATTCAAGGTGAAATCCCAAGCCCCTTCGAGACCGGTGCTTTCCTGTACCGGATAGAGAATGCGCGGGTCGAACGCCGGCATCTGTTCCGCGAACTGAGCCATCGTGATATTGCGGCAGACCAGCTTGACCATCAGCGCGTGGCCCTGCTGTTGCTGTCCCTCCCGCACGCACCCGGTCCGATTGGCCGGATCGGCCCTGGCGGGTTTCGGCTTGTTTGCCACCAGAGTCAGCGCGTCCTCCGGAAGATCCTCGAAGTGAAACTTCATGTCATAACGATCGATCAAAAGCGACTGCAGCATCGCGTAGAGAATGTCCCGCGCCTCCGTATTGGCATTCGCCGCTTCCTTCGGAAACCAGCCGGCCGGAGCCTTCGCCACGATCGTAATATTCTTTGCGGTCGACGACCCGGAAAACGATTTCGGCAGCCCCACGATCTGCTCGAACGAAGGCAGGTTCCAGGCCTGCTCGATCAAAAAGCCGGGAGCCATTCCGCTCGCGGTCACCCGCCCTCCCGCTTCAAACCGCAGACCCATCGATACGCCGCTCTCCCGGTTGGTAAGCCGCACCGAAGCCACTTCGAACTGCGGCAAAGGACGCGCCGGCAGCGCCGCTTCCACTCCCGGAGGATTCGGCGACGGCTGTTCGTTCACTTTCTCTACAGTCAAAACCGGCTGCGGGACCTGCCCCGATTCGAGCGCCAGTCCAAGCTTGCTCAGCTCTTCGGCAACCACTGGCCCGGCTGCGCCCCGCGGCTGCGGGTAATGAAGTTCGATATCCCAGGCGCCTTCGAGTTTCGTCGCATCGACAACCGGAGAGTGGCCGCCTAAACCCGACACAGCTCTCTCCAGAGTCTCGGCGAAGGATTGCATGGTGACTGCATGGCACTGGATGTTGACCTTGCTCCCGCTCGGATCGCCGAGCGAAAGCAAGCTTCCGTACCGGCAGCCGACATAGCCGGCGCCGCTCGCCGCCTTGATCTTCAGCTCGCCCTTGCCCTTTGAAAGCGTGTAGCCCGGCACAGGCCGCGTATCCGGCTTCACCACCAAGCCGAACCGGTCGGCAAGCAACCTCTGCAGCATGACGCGCAGCGTTTCGTCCGGAGTATCCGGTTTGGTTTTGGCAACGACTTCGAATCGATCGTAATCAAGCCAGCTCGGCCCGCCGTAAACCCTGTCGGCATCCACATTGTAGGCGGTGTGGATCATGTCGAGCATCGTCGCTCGCCGTAGCTCATAGCGGTCGCCGCTGAGATACCCGCCGGCCACTGTGTGATAGGAGGCCCCGGCCCAATCGCTGTGCGGACTCACATGAACGTCCGCAATATCGAACGACTGGCCAAACACCGAACAAGCACCGACAAAAGTAATGAGACTGATACGCGCAAATCCGGACATGCGCCCGATTTTACGCCGTTTTTTGATGGGCGTCCACGGCCCGCAGAGTCTCTTCCAGCGCGTCCATCGCGTGGGCGCAATCTTCGCGGGTCACATCGTAATGCGTGACCGCGCGCATGAACTGATCGTTCACCGAATTCATCAGCACCCCGCGTTCTTTCAACCCGGCCACAACCGCGCGCGGCGCGCATCCTTCCGGCAAATCGAACACCACGAGATTCGTCTCCACCGGCCGTACGCGCACGCCATCCATGCGCCCCAGTCGCTCGGCGATGAACCGAGCATTCGCATGATCGACATGCAGGCACTTCGGCGATTCCTCCAGCGCCACCAGACCCGCCGCCGCCAGCACGCCCACTTGCCTCATACCGCCGCCCAGCCGCTTGCGCAGCAGCCTTCCCTTCTCGATCAGCTTCGCCGGACCCGCAACGATCGATCCCGCCGGCGCGCCCAGCGCCTTCGACAGGCAGAACATCACCGTATCCACTTTGGCGACAATCTCACTCACCGGCTTCCCACTCGCGGCCGCCGCGTTGAAGATCCGCGCCCCATCCATGTGCACCGGCACGCCCGCCTCATGCGCGCGATCGCAGATGTCGTCGATCGCCTCCTGCGGATAAACGCGTCCGCCGGCCATGTTGTGCGTGTTCTCGATCTCGATCGCCCCGGTGCGCGCCGAGTGCGGACCACCGGTCTTGAGCACCGTGCGAACGATGTCCCACGTCAGAATGCCGTCGCTCGTTTCCGCCGAACGGATCAGACATCCGGAAAACCACGCCAGCATCGCCAGCTCCCAATCGAGCAGGTGCGCGCGCGAATCGCACACCACCTCCTGACCATGTTCAGTCAGCAGCTTGATCGCGATGGTGTTGCCCATCGTCCCGGTGGGAACGAACAGCGCCGCTTCCTTGCCCACCACCTCGGCCGCGCGTTCTTCCAGCCGATTCGCCGTGGGATCTTCGCCATAAACGTCGTCGCCGACTTCGGCCTCGAACATCGCCCGCCGCATCGCAGGCGTCGGCTTCGTGACCGTATCGCTGCGCAGGTCAATCATGCGCCAATAAACTCCTGAAACACTTCGTTCGATACCATCACTCCACGCGCCGTCAGCCGCAGCTTGCCATTCGCCCGTTCCATCACGCCCGCATCGAGGAATCGCTCGAACACAGGGCCGAACCGTTTCCAGTCCCGCGAATCGGCGTGGACGCCCTCCGTCAGCCGCAGTCCCACGAAGAATTTCTCCTCGTCCGCATCCGCCGCCATTTCCTCGCGCCGCACCGAATCACTCTCGACATACTCCCGCGCCGATTCCACGTTCTGCATGCGCCGCGCCCCATCGAAGGAATGCGCATCCGCGCCGAACCCGACATACGGCTGGCGCTTCCAGTACTTCAGATTATGCAGCGACTCCGCGCCCATCCGCGCAAAATTGGAAATCTCATACCGATGGATGCCATGCACTTCCAGCCGTTCGACTGCGCTCTCATAGAAATCGGCGATCGCATTTTCCGAAGGCACATCCATCGCGCCATAGCGCTTGCCGCCGAGAAGAATCTCCGACCCCAGCCGGCTCTCGTCGTCAACCTCCAGCATGTAGACGGAAACATGCGGGACACCGAGACGCAGCGTCGCCGTCAGCGATTCATCCCAACTCGAGCAGGTCTGTCCGGGAAGCCCCGCGATGAGATCGATATTGATGTTGTCGATGCCGCGCGCACGCAGCAGAGCGACGTCGTTCTCGACTACGCGCGCCGTATGGTTTCGCCCGGTGCGCGACAGTTCCGATTGAACGAACGACTGCACCCCGAGGCTGACCCGATTGATCCCAGCCCGCCGCCACGCATCGACGCGCTCCGCAGTGAGCGTACCCGGAGCCGCTTCGAGCGTAGCCTCACGCCAAACGATCCCATGAAACGCGCTCATCAGCTTCGCGAGCGCCGCGACATC
>JASHSD010000538.1 GCA_030036985.1 Bryobacteraceae bacterium | reverse complement strand
CGGGGACTCACGTTTACCTGCTCGAAAACTCGCATCCGGGCTTCGAGCCTCTGGTTACCGCACAGCAACCGGCGTTACCGCCCGGTAACCAGCAGAATGCACTGGGGTTCCCCGCCGACGTACGACAAACCCGCGTCCGATCCCGTTGTACCGGCAAAGAACGGGACGCGGAGAGCGGCCTCGATTTCTTCGGGGCAAGATATATGTCCAGCGCTCAGGGCCGGTGGTCAAGCCCCGACCTCATTAACCTAACCGACGATCGGGTGCGTAATCCCGCCAACACGCTGAACAAGTACATCTATGGCGGCAATAATCCACTCAAGTACGTAGACCCGGATGGTCGCGATATTACGATTCTCTACGAGAGTGGCTACCCGACCGGTCATGTGATGCTGGCAGCGGTAAACCAGCAGACTGGGGACTCAGCGCTTCTAAGCGTAGGGCCGCAGACTCACTTCGACCCAGGCATCCCGCTTCATCCGTTCAGTGGCGTCCCCGGCACTACCGATTTCGGCCTGAGCAACATTCAATCAGCAGACGACCTCAGAAGTCATTTTGCTGCGCTGACAATTCAGACAACGCCGGAGGTTGCGCAACAGGCAATCGAGGCCATTAGAAACGGAGCGGGTTTTGGAAACTGGGCGTTACTCGGTAACAACTGCACCAGTTCTTGCGCGAAAGTTCTGCAAGATATTGGGCTCTCGCCCGGAAGCAGATTCGGGACACCGTGGACGCCAAGTAAGTTTTGGGCGAATCTTAATCTGCTGTATGGGAAGAACGTGCAGCCATCCTGGTATCGCTCGATGTTGGCGAACACGTTGGGTGGCAGCGATCTATTTACGCGACCTGCGACGCCAGGCACCGATTACGGAAATCCGCGGCCGGGTATCAACAACACTTTCGACTACCTGTTCATGATGTTCCGGCAACAATGTTCAGAAACGTGGGACCCGAAAACGAACACGTTGAATTGCGGCAATTAATGGTGACGAGGGTCACGATGGTGCTTCTGTTTGGGGCCGCCTGCTTTCTTCTGTACTACGGGGGCACAATGCTTCTGTTCGTTCCGGGGTACCCCGGCGAAGGCTATTTCGTTGCTGGCAGGTTGCTGTATGGGGTGCTTCCCTTTGTGGCGGGTTTGGCTCTCTTGGTGGGTGTGGGGTGGCTGCGGACTCGTCGCAACGCCTCCTCTGGCCTCTGGAGATCCGTCGGCAGAGCTTATTCTTGGGCTGCTGGGCTCGTGGTGCTTTTCTGGATCGCTCTAATGATTATTGCGGGTGTTCGCCAAGGTTGAAGTTCTGGCCCCGCGCCCGACGGGGAATCAACAAGTTACCCGGGCAGCAACCGAAAAGGCGCGAAGAAGCCGCCTTTGGCGGCTGGAGAAGTAGTGACACGCCACCCCTGAAAGGGTGCTGCACAGCAACTTCCGGTTGCTGTACGGTAACCACTGAAAACGCAGTGTTTTCTCTTTAGCCGCCGGTTTGCGGTTACCGGAGGGGAACCTGTTGAATCGAAAGGGCGCGGTCAAATGCAGTCGTTTCCGGGCTGCGAAATGCTGCTTGCGGCCAGAAAGATCGCGTTGCGTCTCAGCAACCACAGCGAAGGAGCGAAGACACCATCCCTAAGCCTGTGGCTTAAGTTCCGGTGGCATGGTCAGGGCGCCGTTGTTCGGCGCTCGTTCGGCGGCTGTTCAGTGGTTGTTCGAAATCCGTTCAACGTCTGTTCAAAGGCGATCCGCGCCGCGCGGGCGGGAGAAACCCTGACCAGCGCCCCCTTTCCTGATACCCAGAATCGGTTTTCTGCGGCGGCGCGAAGCTGTCAAGGCTGCGCGAAGCGCACCCGGAGGGGCTTGGCCTTGACTGGTTCGTGGCGCTGCGTAGAATCCAGGACCAGGGAAGGGGGCGCCTCTGGCGCCTGCCTTGCCGCGCGGGTTGGCGGAGTGTGTTGGCCGCCGTTTCGGCGGCCAACATCACGGAGCCAGCGCGGAGATCAAGCCAGCCGCGCGGCGCGGGCTCGCGCCGGGATGGCGATGGTTGTAATCAAGCATTCGGCGCCGGGGCGGGCCTCGCCGATGACATAAGACCGCGTTATCGGATGCGAGCAGCCGGAGCGATCTTCGCGAACGGTGTGCGACCCGGAGGGCTGCTTCGGATAACGCGCCCTTATGTCAGAGGCAATCTGCACGCGCCGGCTTTCCACCTGCCGGGAGGCCATCAAACGATTCGGCGGCGTGCCTGCGCGGAGGAGCGTGAGCGACGGAGCGCGGGGACGCGTACCATGTTGTTCTTTCCGAACTCGCGGTCGAGATCGCGGGCGGCGTCGCGAATCTCGCGCTTCCCGTTCTCGCGCCGGATGCGGTTCGATTCCTTCTTCGCATCCCAGCGGTAGCCCCAGTACGCGCCGTTGCCCCGCTTGGGTCCCGCGTGTTCGGTCTTCTTCGCTTCGTAGCCCATCGCGTTCAGCGGGTCCCGGTCTTGAGGCTCTGCAACTCGAGCGCGTTGTCGATGGTCTTGAGCAGCGCAATCTGCTGAGTCCTGGGCAGCGTCTCAATCCGCTCCATCCGGCGAAGGATTTTACGGCTGGGGCTCTTGTCCTTCTTCGTCCGGCGTCCGGGTCCAAGCAACTCATCCATGCTGACGTCGAGCGCCTGGGCGAAACGAACGGCCATCTCGGCGAAGAGCTTCCGCTCATCGCTTTCGACGGAGGAGACGATGGGCTGAATGATCCCGATCTTCTCCGCCAGCTCCACCTGAGTGAGACCGCGTTCTTTGCGAATCCGGGCGATGCGCTGGCCGAGCGTTTCGCCGCCGAAGTCAACGGGAGGGAGCTCGAAACGGGAAACCTTGGGCATCGACCACAGTGTAAGCCGGGAATGCAACAGCTTGACGTTATATAACCTGAAGTGATAGTTTCGTAGCTGATAAATCTTTGCGTTCCCTCTTGACAGGTTTTTTCGAAAAACGGGAAAGGAGGCGGAACTGAATGGCGCGCATCCCCGATGTGGAAATCGAACGGCTGAAGCGGGAGGTCTCCGTTCAGCGGCTCATCGAAGCGCGGGGGATCGAGCTGAAGCGCCACGGCAAGGACCTCGCCGGACACTGTCCCTTCCACAACGACCGCACGCCGTCGCTGATCGTGACGCCGGCAAACAACACCTGGCACTGCATGGGGGCCTGCCAGATGGGAGGCTCGGTCATCGACTGGGTGATGAAGTCGCAGGGCGTGAGCTTCCGCCATGCCGCCGAGATGCTGCGCAAGGATCATCCGGCGCTGTCCGTTCCGCTGACGCACGTGGTGAAGAAGGGCACGACCGAAGCAGTGAAGTTCGAGCCGCTGTTCGAATCGAGCGCGGACGATCAGCGTGTGCTGCGGGAGATCGTCGGATACTACCAGACGACGCTGAAAGAAAGCCCTGAGGCGCTGAAGTACCTGCAGAAGCGCAGTCTCGATCATCCGGAAATGATGGAGCACTTCCGGCTGGGCTTTTCCAATCGCACGCTGGGCTATCACCTGCCGGAGAAGAACCGGAAGGAAGGCGCGGAGCTGCGCACGCGGCTGCAGAAACTCGGGCTGATCCGCGAGCCCACCGGCCACGAGCATTTTTCCGGTTCGGTCGTCTTTCCGGTAATCGATCCGGATGGCAACGTTACCGAAATGTACGGGCGCAAGATCACGCCGAATCTGCGCGCGGGAACGCCGGTTCACACCTATCTGCCAGGGCCGCACAAAGGCATCTGGAACGAAGAGGCGCTGATGGTTTCGAGAGAGATCATTCTGTGCGAGTCGATCATCGACGCCCTGACGTTCTGGTGCGCGGGCTATCGCCATGTGACGGCGAGTTACGGCGTCAACGGCTTTACGCCGGATCACCGGGCCGCGCTGAAGAAGCACGGGACGAAGAAAGTACTCATCGCTTACGACCGCGACGACGCGGGCGAGAAGGCTTCGCTCACGCTGGCCGAAGAGCTGATCGGCATGGGCATCGACTGTTACCGGGTGCTGTTTCCGAAGGGCATGGATGCGAACGAGTATGCCTGCAAGGTGACGCCTCCGACGAAGAGTCTGGCCGTGTTGCTGAATAAAACGCAGTGGCTCGGGAAGGGTAAGCCGCCAGCGGTGACAGTGACCGAAGCGGTTATCAGCGAGCCGGTCGCGGCGTCTGAAGAGCCAGCAGCTAAAGAAGAAGTACCGGAGCCGGTTCTTTCTTTAGCCGCCGAGCCTGTTGTATCCGTGCAGCCCGAACCCGCCGATGAACCGGTTCCCCCTGTTTCGGTCAGCGTTCCGCCGCAGCCCGCCACAGGCATCGACGTGCCAGTCGAAACGAAAGGCGATGCGATCGTCATCGCGCAGGGTGACCGTAGTTATCGCATCCGCGGCCTCGGGCGGAACACCAGCCACGAAACGCTGAAGGTCAATGTGCTCGTCTCGCGCGGCGACGCAACCCACGCCGACACGCTTGACCTCGGGCTGGCGCGGCAGCGGGCCATGTTCGCAAAGCAGGCTTCCGAAGAGCTGAGGGTCAAGGAAGACGTGATCCGCCACGATCTCGGGCGCATGCTGCTGAAGCTCGAAGAACTGCGCGACGAACAAATCCGCCGGGCGCTGGAGACAAAAGACGAAACGGTCGTCCTCAGCAGCGAGGAGCGGGCCGCCGCGCTCGAACTGCTGAAAGACCCGCGCCTGATGGAGCGCATTCTGGAGGACTTCGCGCGCTGCGGCGTAGTGGGCGAGGAGACCAACAAGAAGGTCGCGTATCTGGCGGCCGTCTCGCGCCTGCTCGATGCGCCGCTCGCGGTGATCGTGCAATCGAGTTCCGCCGCCGGGAAAAGCTCGCTCATGGATGCGGCGCTGGCGCTGATGCCGGAAGAACAGCGCGTGCAGTACTCGGCCATGACGGGCCAGTCGCTCTTTTACATGGGCGAGACCGATCTCAAAAACAAAATCCTCGCCATCGTGGAAGAGGAGGGAGCGCAGCGCGCGGCCTATGCGCTGAAGCTTCTCCAGTCGGAAGGCGTGCTCACCATCGCTTCCACCGGCAAGGACCCGGCCACGGGCAGGCTGGTTACGCATCAGTACCGCGTCGAAGGTCCGGTCATGATCTTCCTCACTACAACGGCCATCGAGATCGACGAGGAACTGCTGAACCGGTGTCTGGTGCTGACGGTGGACGAGGACCGCGAGCAGACGCGGGCCATCCACCGGATACAACGCGAATCGCAGACGCTCGAAGGTCTGCTCGCAAAGCGCCGCCGCCAGGACCTCATCGCGCTGCATCGCAATGCGCAACGGCTGCTGAAGCCGATTGCTGTGGTGAATCCCTTTGCCGAACGGCTCACGTTTCCCGACAGCCTGACACGCACGCGGCGCGATCACATGAAGTTCCTCTCGCTGATCCGCGCCGTGACGCTGCTCTTTCAGCATCAGCGTCCCGTGAAGACCGACGCCGGAAACGGCAGGCCGCTCGAATACATCGAGTCCACGCCGGAAGATGTCGAACTGGCCGAGGAACTCATCCGGCAGGTGCTCGGGCGTTCGCTCGACGAACTGCCGCCGCAGACGCGCCGTCTGTTGCTTCTCGTCGATGACATGGTGAAGGAGCAATGCGGGCAGCTAAAGATGGAACGCGCCGATTATCGCTTCAGCCGCCGCGACGTGCGCCAGTCGACCGGCTGGAGCGATCCGCAGGTGAAACGCCATCTGCACAAGCTGGAGGAGCTTGAATATCTGATCGTTCATCGCGGCGAACGCGGCCAGAGCTACGTCTACAAGCTTTACTTCGAGCGGCCCGCCGATCCGCGCCAGCTCTTTCTGCCGGGGCTTTCCTTCGCGAGTGGCTGCAGGTACGACGGAAACCGGGACGGGCAGAAAGACGAGAAGGACGGGCCGGGGATGGGCCGGGAACGGGGGATGTTCGGGGGTGGTACGGGTGCGCCGGAATCAATGACGACAGGCCTGCGGAACGGTTTTCGCGTAAATCTTCCAAAAAACACTGATACCGGCGACTACGGGGAGGAAGGCGTTCCGCTGTGGTCGTAACCACAGCGAGCCGCCGCTAACCATGGCCCGCGTGGTGAAAAAGCGCAAGCCGGTCGAAGCGCCCGCTACGCCGCTGGCCGACATGATGGAACGGCATCTCCAGGCGCTGCGCGTGCAGAACTACTCCGAATACACGATCAAAAACCGGCGCGTGCATATCGGCTTTTTCGTGGCCTGGTGCCACGAGCGCAGCCTCACTGAGCCTCTGGAGATCACGCGGCCCGTGCTCGAACAGTATCAGCGGCATCTGTTCCATTACCGGCAGAAGAGCGGCCAGCCGCTCAGCTTCCGCAGTCAGCACTCGCGTCTGGTTCCGCTGCGTGTGTGGTTTCGCTGGATGACGCGCCAGCGGTTCCTCCTGCACAATCCGGCGAGTGAACTCGAACTGCCACGCCTCGGTCACCGGCTGCCCAAACGCGTGTTGACGGTTCACGAGGTGGAGCAGGTGCTCATTCAGCCGGACATCGATGACCCGCTGGGGCTGCGCGACCGCGCTCTGCTCGAAACGCTCTACTCGACCGGAATGCGCCGTCTCGAACTCGCCACGCTGAGGCTCTACGATCTCGACACCGAACGCGGCACGGTGATGATCCGCCAGGGCAAGGGGAAGAAGGACCGCGTGATTCCGATCGGCGACCGGGCCGCGGCCTGGCTGGAGAAATACATCCGTGAAGCGCGGCCTCATCTGGTGGTCGAGCCGGATGACGGCACGGTGTTCCTGTCCAATGCCGGCGAACCGTTTTCGCTGGATCACCTGAGCGACCTTGTACGGGTTCACGTCGATGCGGCACTCTCGGCCGACGGGAAGCCGGGCAAACGCGGAGCCTGCCATCTGTTCCGCCACACGATGGCGACGCTGATGCTGGAGAACGGCGCCGACATCCGGTACATCCAGGCCATGCTCGGTCACGCCGATCTGAAGACGACGCAGATTTACACGCAGGTGTCCATCCGGCAACTGAAGCAGATTCATTCGGCGACCCATCCGGCGCAACTCCCCAAACCGAAGGAACCCGCGCCCGCCGACGAAGCCGCCCGCGCCGAGCTGCTTTCCGCTTTAGCCGCCGAAGAAGACGACGAGGAAGGAGAAGAACCGCTATGATCGGAAATATGGCCGTGGTCCACATGAGCGAAGCCGAGGTGGTCAAAGACATCGCCAGTGTGCTGGCTCAGGTACGGCAGGGCGTCGAGGTCGTGGTCGAGCAGGACCATCGCGCCGTTGCCGTTATCAAACCGTCGCAGCCGGTGGGCCGGATGATCTCTGAGGTAATCGCCGACCTGAAGGCGCGGGGATCGGGCGCGGCGATGGACGAAGATTTTGCGCGCGATATCGAGGAAGGGATCAAGGCGCAGCGCCAGCCATGGAATCCGCCCTCCTGGGGATAGTCCTCGATTCCAGCATCCTCATCACAGCCGAGCGCCGGAAACTGAGACCGGACGAAGCCATCGAAAGCGTGCAGAAGGTGGTGGGTGAAATCCCCATCGTTCTCTGTCCGATCAGCGTGGCCGAGATCGGTCACGGCATCTATCGCGCCAACACGCCGGAGTTGCGCCAGCGACGGCGGGCTTTCCTCGATGAACTCAAAGCCACGGTCCCGATCCATCCGGTGACGGAAATCACGGCGGAGATCGTCGCCCGGATCGGCGGTGAGGAAGCGGCTAAAGGAGTAAATCTTCCACTCGGTGATCTCATCATCGGAGCCTGCGCTCTCGAACTCGGCTACGCGGTGGGCACCGGCAATCTGCGCGACTTCAACCGCATCCCCGGCCTGACCGTTATCCCGCTCTGAGCGGCAGCGCCCCCTTTCCCTGCCGAGGGATGTTCCACAGCGGTCCTCGCCGTCAAGGGTTCGCTGCGCCGCCCATCCAAAGCGATGGTCGCCCTTGACCGCTCCGGGCCGCTGCGAAGACCAATCTGGATATCAGGGAAAGGGGGCTTCCGGTCCCCGTCGCTTCCCGTTCGTTCAGAGCCGTACAATCGGAAGACGGTGACAGCGGAGCTTTCTCAACCCGGAACCTTTCATCCCGCGCTGCTCCCGCCGCCCGTCCCGAGGCCCATCTCGGGGACTCACGTTTACCTGCTCGAAAACTCGCATCCGGGCTTCGAGCCTCTGGTTACCGCACAGCAACCGGCGTTACCGCCCGGTAACCAGCAGAATGCACTGGGGTTCCCCGCCGACGTACGACAAACCCGCGTCCGATCCCGTTGTACGGGGCAGGAGCGGGATTCGGAGACGACGCTGGATAACTTCCTGGTGCGCTATTACGATCCGGCGCAGGGGAGGTTTCAGGGTCCCGATCCGGCTAATGCGGGGGCGGATCCGTCGAATCCCCAGAGCTGGAATGGGTTTGGGTATGTCGGCAACAACCCGATGTCGTTTACCGACCCATCGGGTGAGAGTTTCTGGAGCGTGTTTGCCGGGATATTCTCCGGGCTCGGCACGTTTCTTGCCACCGGGGACCCGCTGGCGGGAGCCGAAGTTGGGTTGGGCGTTGACAACACGATTGACAGCATCGAAAACGGGAAGTTTCCGCTCGCGGGCTTGCTTGAACTCGCTGGCGGGGGGATCGGCATCGCTGGCGATTTGCTGGGTGGGGTGGCGGGCGGCACCGTCAATTCCGGGGGAGTTTTCGGCGGCGGCAGCAGCGGCCCGTACGTCTTCAATTACAACTCCGCGTATCATTTGGCAATGACTCTGGGTGCAGGGGGGACTCTGGCGCAGGCGTGGGGAGTTCTGTGGGTTGACGCTTGGCCCGGTTCCCAAGGAACAGACGCGGCGCACGCGATGGGCGGCGGCAAAGGGGTTCCCGACGCGATCGGTGCATACAACGAGGGGAATCAAACGTGCGGCGAGGCCTACGCCGGGGCCGTCGCTCAGCTGCGGAACGCGCGGGGACAGCCTTCACTTGCAATTCACATTATTCAGGATTCGTATTCACCAAGCCATGATTACCAGAATTGGAACGGCCGAATGACGTTGACTCACGAAAAGGGTGATTGGACGATCAATTCTGCATATTCGAATGCGACGAACGCAACGAGGAGGTACCTCCAAGCGCTTAGCGGCAAGACTCCGATGGGCACTCCCGAATCTTATCTTGCTCCTCGGCCCGCGAGCTGTAGGTAGGACCTCCGCCGAAAGAGGGTGACACGCTCGTGAATGGTGACCAACAGATGGAGTTCCCGTCGGATCGGCGCCTATTTTTCGCTGTGCGCGTCGTCTTGGGGCTGATCCTGTTCCCTGTTGTCATGCTCTTAGTCGTCTCTGGCGGGACAGAGGCGCTACTTGAGGTTGGGGTATTCCAGAGCCACGTGGAAGCTGGAACCGCTTTCGTATCCATCTTAGGCGCGCTGGTTGGCCTTGCCATCTCAGTCGTTGTGGTTTGGAAGTCCGGCGGATTATTCCGCAAAGGTCTTGAATTTATGCGCTCTAAACTTCCGGAGCCAGTGCATTCCTGTGTAGAATTTGGCGTTCTTGGCGGACTGCTCTTCGGGGGCGTTATGCTGGCCGGGATCTTGCTCCTCGGGCATACGCGTCCGATTGGCTGGGACTTCAATCGTATTTTGCCCTCGATGGGGTTGGGCTTCGCTGTTTTTTTGGTCGGCGGACTGCCGGTTGGAGTTTGGAGAAAGCGGCGGAGGCGGCCTTCGGCCCAGCCATAGGCGACGAAGAAGCAAGGATGTTACCAGCCGGTAACCGTGGGTGTGCGAAGGCGGCGCTGGCGCGCCGGGTGACACGTCATCCCATGTGCCAGAACCCCACGCCAGTCGAGCAGAAGCGAGCGCAGAGACACAATCCCTAAGCCTGCGGCTTAGAGATGGCTGACATGATCGGCGCGCCCGCATTGGTGTCCGTTCGGCGTCTGTTCGGTATCCGTTCAGCGTTCGTTCAAAGGCGGCCAGCCGCACCGCGCGAGGCCGGAGAAAAGCGTCAGCGGTAGGCTTCCTTGCGATGCTTCACGTGCACGACTTCGATGGTGTCGCCGTGATCGTGGAACCGGACGCGGTAGGCGCCGAGGCGCAGGCGGAACTCGGGCGGATCGATGCCCTGCAGCCGCTTCACGTCGCCTTCTTCGGAGGTCAGAAATCTTGCCAGCCCGTGCAGCAGATCGAGCGCGGTTTCGCGGTCGATGGCGCGAACGTCGGCGCGGGCCTGATCGGTCCAGACGATCTTCCTGGCCATTCTTTTCAGCCGCCGTTCTCAGTGGCTGGGGCGGCTGCGCCCGCCCGGCCGCGGCGTGCGGCCCATACGCTCGAAGTCGGCCATGGTGAGCCCGAGATCGGCGAGCACGTCCTCATGCGGGATGGGCTGGTTGTGCTTCAGCCATTCGCGGGCCTGAGCGGCGGCGCGGTCCTCTTCGGCGTCGATCTCTTCGTCTTCAGGCGGCGCATCGGCGAGCTTGCGGGAAAGCGGATCCAGCATGACTTCCATTACGTGCACGACAGCCGCGACCTGATCCGGCGCCAGCTGATCGAGCAGATGCTGCGCGTGTGTTTTGTCCGAGTCCGGGGCGTCTGCGTTCATGGCTGTCCTCAGGCGCGGCGGGCCGTGCGCCGCGCGGCGGCTCCTTCGAGAAAGGTATCGATGGTGCGCAGCAGCGTTGTCTGCTGTGCGGGCGGCAGCGCCTCGATCCGTTCCAGGCGGCGCAGCACTTTGCGGCTGGGCTTTTTCGACTCCACCGGGCCGGCCGGTTGCAGCAAAGCGTCGGTAGAGACTTCCAGCGCCGTGGCAAAGCGCAGAATCATGTCGGCATTCAGCCGCAGCTTGCCGCGTTCGTAATCGGAGACGAGCGTCTGCACCATGCCGGTCTTTTCGGCGAGCTCGATCTGGGTGAAGCCGCGCTCGCGGCGAATGCGCGCCAACCGCTGACCGGGAGTTTCCTCGCTGTGCGGCAGCGGCATCAACTTCAGCTTCGAAGCCTTGGGCATGACGAAGGCAGTGTAGCGCGGGGGCGAAAAAGTAGCGTTCGTATATACGGTATGTTACCGTATTTATCAATCAGGCGGCATACCGACCCGGCTGCCCCTTGACAGGTTTTCAAAGGAGGCCGTTTTTCATGGCGAGAATCCCGGATGCAGACATCGAGCGGCTGAAGAGGGAGATTTCCATCGAGCGTCTGGTGACCGGTTTCGGCGTCGAGCTGAAGGGGCACGGGGCGAACCTGGTGGGGCGCTGTCCGTTTCACGACGACCGCACGCCGTCGCTCATCGTCACGCCGGAGACCAATCTCTGGCGCTGCATGGGCAAATGTAATGTCGGCGGCTCGACCATCGACTGGGTCATGAAGACGCAGGGCGTGAGCTTCCGCCATGCGGTCGAACTGCTCAGAGCCGATCATCCTTCTTTACCCGGGGTTCGTCACTACTTCGGTAGTTTGAAGCTGTTTTGACGTGGGTGGCGGAGTTAACTGCCGGAGGCTCAGCGGAGGTTTCTGCAAACAGTGATGTAGTGCAGACCTGCCCTCTTGAAGGCAGGCTGGAGACATGACACGATCAGCTCAGAATGTTTCTGCGCGCGAATCATCGCGGCAAGGATGGCAAG
>JASHSD010000537.1 GCA_030036985.1 Bryobacteraceae bacterium | reverse complement strand
ACGGCGGTATGCGCCAGTCGCGCGCGCGAGTGATCCGCACGGTTACCGGCAATCCTATGCCTTGGCCGACCATGAACGACACGAACAATACGGGCGAGTGGACGCCGGAAAACACAGCCGTCACCCAGGCGTCCACCGAAATGTCTTTCGGGTCTGTCACGTTCGGCGCGCACAAGTGCGATTCGAAGCTGGTCCTTGTTCCCATCGAACTGATTCAGGACTCTGCTTTCGACGTTCAGGCGTTCGTCGCCGAAGCGCTCGGCACCCGGCTCGGCCGTCTCCAGAACACGGCATTCACGCAGGGCAGCGGATCGGGGCAACCCACAGGTATCATCAGCGGCGCCACGCTCGGAGTTACTGGCGCGACTGGCGAAACCGGCAGCGTCGTCTACAACGACCTGAACAACCTGATTCACACGGTTGATCCGGCATATCGTGCCGGCGCGGAATGGATGATGCATGACCTGAGCGCGGCCGTCATCGAGCAGTTGACGGACGGCAACGGCCGCCCGCTTATCAATTCCACACTGACGGGCATCAGCGGCGTTGTCTCGGCCGGCGACATCAGCGTCAGGAAAACGCTGCTCGGTTATCCCGTCGTCATCAACAACGACATGCCGACGATGGCCGCCAATGCCAAATCGATCCTGTTCGGCGACATGTCGAAGTACGTCATCCGCGACGTGATGGAACTGATGCTTGTGCGGTTCGGCGAAACCTACATGGCCAGCGGCCAGATTGGTTTCATCGCGTTCATGCGTACGGATGGCAACCTGGTGGACGCCGGTATGCACCCGGTGAAGTACTTCCAGAACTCGGCCAGCTAATAAGCAGCGGTTCATGGTCAATCGGCGCGGGGTCGGCTCTGCCTGGCCCCACGCCTTCAGCAAGTGCGGAAAGAGGAAAAAATGTTTGAAACGGAAATAGGACGCTTGCGCGCACTCGAAGGGCGACGGGAGGCTGTCACTGCCGATCTTGAAAAACGTCGCGAAGAAACCGTGCGGTGTGAACAGGAGATCGCTGATCTGAAAATCCAGGCCATACTCAATCCCGATATTTCGAAGGAGTTGGCGGCGCGATGCCGGAAGCTGGATGCACAGCGAGTGGCGGCTCGGGACGAGGCCGACAAGCTCGCCCAGGAACTGAACGCGATTACTCCCGCGATCCAACGCCTGGAGTACGAAGCCGGAGTCAGGCGCCATGAGCAACTGATCGAGCAGCAGGCCCAATTTCGCGAATCCTATCGCGATGTGGCGCGGAAGCTGCTCGAAGCGGCGAATCGGCTGGAAGCCCTGACCACGGAGGCCGCTACGCTCTTCGAAAAAGCACAGCGGGAGTTCCCATACGAAATGCAGCACATGGACGCAGGGGGCGTCGTGCTGCGCGGCGCCGGGCTGTCACAGATTTGGGACCGGGCATGGGTGAATTACGGGCAGGGATCGCGCCGGGATGTGGTTGTGGAGGAAATCTTCAAGTTCGACAGGGGCCTGGTGGATAGCGGTGACCGCGTGGCGCGCGCGATCACGCATCAGGAAAATTTCCGTAGCCAGTTGAGCGAACAACTTGAACAGGAGCGTATCGCGCGGGCGAACCCGGATGCCAAAAAACCGGCCACATTCCACAGGACAACGCCGAATGAGCGGCAGTCCGGACGATGGGCGGACCCGAACGAAATCAAAGCCGTGTGGCCGCCCGTCACGAACCGCCTGGAGGCCGCCGGGATTGTAGCGCGCGATTAAGGCGGCTCATCAGCGCCATTCGAGGGACCGTTGCCGGCACGTGCCGCAGCGGCCTTTTACTTTACCGGTACGTCCAGAAAGGAAAAAGATGAAAGAGAGTATAGATACACCAAGCCGGCGCAATAGCCACAAACCCAAATCTGCCGAAAGCCCCGTTCGCCGGTTCTCGGAGTTGAGAGCCGGCGAACGGGTATACAAACTCTGTTACGACTTCGGCGCCCTGCGGCGCGCGGAGAAACAGAGCGGGCTTAACCTGCTCGCGGCGCTCGGCAGGCTGAGTGAATTGGATTTGACTCAGTTCACGGCTTTGCTCGCCGCCGCGATTGAGCCGGCGCAGCCAGGCTTCACTGTTGAGGATGCCGAAGATCTGTTGTCTTCCGACTTCGGCCTGTTGGTGACTGCGATACAGGCCCTGGGCGAGGCTTATCGGCTTTCTATGCCGGAGGTAAACCCTCACGAGGCGCCGGCAGCGGTGGTGGCGGCTGCTTCCGAAGGGGATATTTGAATGGATGAATTCGAAATCAGCGTCCTTGGCCTTGATGACGTATCGGCTCTGCTCGGCGCCGCGCCGAAGCAAATCGTCAAGGCTGCTTTCGCGAGAGCGCTGGCGGCTGCGGCTGCTCTGGTGGCGAGTGAGCTTGATGCCCGGACGCCGAAGCATACCGGCGACCTGAGGGCGCACCTGGTAACAGATATTGCTATCGACGCCGAAGGCCGCGGCGGCACGGCACAGGTGGGCTTCGGCAAGGAAGGCTGGAAAGCCCGGCTTGTCGAAACCGGACATCGCATGATCGGCCACCAGCCGGACAAGAAGGATTTGGGGGTTGTTGCGCCACACCCGTTCATGGGGCCGGCGGCCATCGCTTCCGCGGATGAAGCAACGGAAGCTTTCGCCGAAACGCTCAGTGAATCGCTTCAGGGAGACATTCTGAAAAATGCCAGCTAAAGCCGGACAGATCGTTATCGACATCGTGGCCGGTACCAGCCGGTTCGTTCAGGACATGGAGACGGCCAAAGGGAAGATTCGCGAGTTCGGGAAAGAGGCTCACGGATCGGTGAGCGGTGTTCAGGCGGTTTCCGGCGCGCTCCGGGTGTTGGAGGGAAACGTCACCGACAATCTCCGCGCTGCGGAGCGTTTCATCGCCACCACTCTTAACCTCGGCGGAGCGTTGAAAGCGGCATTCCCGGTTGTCGGGGCCATGGCCATGCTTGGTGTTGTCGGCGAGCTGGCGAAAAAGGTTAGCGAATTCCATCGGGAAATGGTTGATGCGCCGGGGAAGATATCCGCGGCCTTCCGGGGGCTTAACGAGCCACTTCAGGCTACCAATGATGAACTGAGGGTGGCGAATGACCGGCTGGAAAACGACATCGCCAAACTGGAAGGGAAACGGCAGAACAACCTTAAACTCGCGCTCGACGAAGCCCGCGTAGCGGCCGACAAGCTTGCTGATTCTCTCGATAAGGGGCTGGCCAGTATCAACAAGCTCCTGAAGGAGCAGGGTATCGGTTCATGGAAAGGATTCTTTGCCAATAAGGCCAGCACTGGTGACCTGGAGGAGGAGTTCGGCGGCGACACTGGAATAGGCGGATTTCCGGGTGAGATAAGCCGTATCACCGATGAAGGAAACGCAAGAATTCGCGCTTCAGCCGACGCCAAAGCGAAGGACGCGGCACAGACCGCGCTGAATACTAATCTCCTGTCCGCTTATGCCAGAGAGATAACAATGGTCAACGGCGAACTTGCCGAGTCGTTGCGCCTTCAGAAGCTACACGAAAATTCCGGCTTTGGGTATCGGGATCAGAGCGGCCGTATTTCCGCCTTGCAGGGTATCCTGCAAAGGCTTCAGCTTGAGCGCGAGGGCATTCAGGTTCAGGCGACAAATACCCAGTTAACTCAGCGCAAGGAATCGCTCAGTACCGCGAACGAAAACGAGAAGCTCGGCAAGCCTTTCGAGGATCGCATGAAATCCATCGGCGCGCAGTTGGACGCCGTGAAGGCGAAGCTGGCCGCCATCGGACAACCGGAATCCGCGCAAATTCTGGCGCGGGCGTTCGGCGAATCACAGAAGGCCATCGAGGAAGTCAATAAGGCGCTCGAAAAGGCGCATGGCAAGCTGACGCAAGCACAGGAAGATCAGATCCGGCAGGCGGAGCGGGAAATCGCCGGTACGGAAGCGGAGACATCCTGGCGCGAGAAACTCGAATCAAGCACCACGTCAATC
>JASHSD010000536.1 GCA_030036985.1 Bryobacteraceae bacterium | reverse complement strand
GAAGGCATTCGATGCCCTGCGCACGCACGATTACGACACTGCTATCGCCTTCTTCGAAAAAGCCGCCGCGCTTTCGCCGCAACGCGCCGACATCCGCAAGAACCTCGCCTACACGCTGCTGAAAACCGGCGACAGCGAAACCGCCCGGGAGCAGTTCGGCGAAGCCATGCGGCTCGAACCTTCCGATACTCACGTCGCGCTCGAATACGCGTTTCTCTGCTACGAAGCCCATGACGACGCGCCCGCGCGCAAGGCCGAAGCGCGCCGGATCTTTGCGCGCGTCCGCGATTCGGGCGACGCCGCTTCGGCTGCAACCGCGGCGCAGGCTTTCGCGAACATCGATGCGCCGCTCGCGGCCGGCATCGCGCGCTGGCAGCAGGCGCTGGCGTCATCACCGCCCACTTTCAGCGCGCATTACGAATTGGCGCAACTGGCCGAACAGCGCGACGAACTCGACCTCGCCGCAGCCAACTACAAAGCGGCATTCCAAATGCTGCCCGCGCGCAAATCGGTGCTGCTCGAACTGGCGCGCGTCGAGAAGGCGCGGGGTAATGCGGAAGGACAGATGGCCGCGCTGCTCGCCGCATCGCGCGGCGGAGAGATGAGAGCCGCGGAGCTGGCGCGCGAGCAACTCCCGGATCGCTATCCCTACGTCTATGAATTCCGCAACGCGCTGGAGCTGGATCCGGCGAACGAAACCCTGCGCAGCGAACTGGCCTTCCTGCTCCTCAAGATGTCCGAGAAGGATCCATCGCTGCGCGGCGACGCGATCCGCGAATTCAAAACCATTGTGGACGCCTCGCCTACCGACTATGCCGATGCGGCGCAGCTCGGAATGCTCTACCTCGCCGACAACCAAACCGCCCTCGCCATGCCGATTCTTCACAACGTGCTGGAACACGGCGATGCGGCCGCGGCCAATCGCGTCCGCATGGCGCTGAAGATGCCGCTGGTTCTGGAAAACCGTCATGCCGGCGATTCACAACTCGATCCGCGCATCCTGGGCGAACGAAGCTACAACGCCGGATTCCTCAAGGACGCGAAGCGCTACTATCTGCTGGCGCGCGAGCAGAATCCGTTCGACGCGGCGGTCGCCCTGAAGCTCGGCTGGACGGAGAATATGCTGCACGACGATCAATCCGCCGTCCGCTGGTTCGACATCGCCCGTCAGAGCTCCGACCCCGAAATCGCAAAGGAAGCCAAACGCGCGTATGACAACCTGCGGCCCAGCACGGAGCGTTTTCGCACCACGCTTTGGGTCTATCCGTTATATTCTTCGCGCTGGAAGGATCTCTTCGGATACAGCCAGATCAAGACCGAGATGCGTATCCGGAAGCTGCCGTTCCGCCCCTACGTGTCTGTGCGTTTCGTCGGGGACGTGCGCGAAACCACCGGCGGACCCATCCCGCAGGGCCTTTCCGAAAGCGCGTTCATCGTCGCGGCGGGCGTGGCCACGCAGACGTGGCACGGCGCGATGGGATGGTTTGAGGCCGGCAGCTCCATCAGCTATCTGACCGGCGTCCCATCGCGCGATGCCCGCGGCGGCATCTCTTATTCAAAGACCTATGGCACGTCGCTCGCGTCCGAGCACAGCGGCTGGTTCCTCGAAACCCTGGGCGACAGCGTGTTCATCAGCCGCTTCGACGACGACCTGATCAACTATTTGCAAACTCGCGTCGGCTTCACCACCTCGTGGGGCGGGTTCAAGGTACAGCCGTTCTGGGCCGGCAACCTGACGTTCGACGTCAAGCGTCAGTATTGGGCCAACTTCGTGGAAACGGGTCCGGGATTTCGCTTCCGGCCGCCTGGCGCTCCCAAGTCCCTCTGGGTCACGGTCGGCATCGTTCGGGGTGCTTACCTGATCAATGAGGGCAATCCGCGCGGGCCGAATTACGACGATTTTCGCGCCGGGGTCTGGTATGCATTTACGAAATAGCGTGATTTTGGCCGTCGCACTGGCGTTTCCCGCCTTCGGCGGAACATTTGCCGTATTGGGGCCGCAAGCGGGATCGTGGCCCTCGATTCTTTCGGCGGCTGGCCATTTCGCGGCCCCGGCCGCATCCGCCGACATCTTCGTCGCGCCGCCCGGCACGCCTGCCTCGGCCGATTGGAAAACCAAGGTCGAAAAAGGCGCGGCCCTGATCCTCGAAGGTTCTTCGCCTCTCGCGGCGAGTTTCGGATATCGCGCCCGGACGGACACCGTTTCTGTCGTGCATCTGGTCGACGTGCACAATCCGTCGCTGCCGATAATTTGGGGAAAGCCGGTCGAGCTTCCCCGCTATGACGTGCCGGCGGATGCGCAGGTCTTCGCGAAGGACAGATGGACCTCCGCGCCGCTGATCGCGGGCGCCCGCGTGGGTTCCGGCGCGGTGCTGTGGGTCGCGGCCCCACCCGGACCGAACGGCTACGAGCGATTTCCCTACCTGATGCAGGCCCTGGCCGATCTCGGCCGCGAACCCGACGCGCGCAGTTCCGATCTCTGGGCTTTTTTCGATTATTCGTATCGCACGCGCGCCGATCCCGACTACCTCGCCGCGCGCTGGCGCAAAGCCGGAATCGGCGCGCTGCACGCGGCTTCGTGGCATTTTTACGATTCCGACAAAGACCGCGACGAGTATCTGAAACGCCTCATCGAGGCCTGCCATCGTCACGGCATTCTGGTTTACGCCTGGGTCGAACTGCCGCACGTCAGCGAGAAATTCTGGAACGATCATCCGCAATGGCGCGAAAAAACCGCGCTGCTGCAGGACGCGCAGCTCGACTGGCGGAAGCTGATGAATCTCCAGAATCCCGATTGCGTGGCCGCGATTCGCGCCGGGCTGGAACAGATGATCCGGCGCTTCGATTGGGACGGCGTCAATCTGGCGGAACTCTACTTCGAATCGCTTGAAGGCGCGAGCAATCCGGCGCGGTTTACGCCCATGAACGACAACGTGCGCGCCGAGTTCCGCGCTCAATCCGGCTGGGATCCGATCGAAATATGGCATGGACGCAGCGACGCCGCATCCCTGCGCCGGTTTCTGGATTTTCGCGCCGGCCTCGCGCAGCGAATGCAGGTGGACTGGCTGAACACGGTGGAGTCTTTCCGCGGTTTTCGCCCGAGTCTCGATATCGTGCTGACGCATGTCGACGACCGGTTCGATACAGGCATGAAGGATTCGATCGGCGCTGACGCCGCGCGCGTTCTGCCGCTCCTCGATACGCACGCGTTTTCGTTTCTGATCGAAGATCCGGCGACCGTATGGAACCTGGGAGCGCAGCGTTATCCCGAAATCGCCAAACGCTACCAGCCGTTGACTACGCACACCGAAGACCTCGCCATCGACATCAATATCGTCGATCGGTATCAGGACGTTTATCCCACAAAACAGCAGACCGGCACGGAGCTCTTCGAACTGGTGCACATGGCATCGACCGCATTTCCCCGCGTCGCGCTTTATTTCGAGAACAGTATTCTCAAGCCGGACCTCGGCCTGCTGGCATCGGCTTCGGCGGTGGTGACGCGCTACGAAAAAGACAAACGCAAAATCACCGTCGAATCGCCGCACGATCTGGAGCTCAAGTGGCCGGCGGGAGCGGGCGCGTTGGTTGACGGCAAACCATGGCCGATGCAGTCCGCGACGGCGATTCGTCTGCCGGCGGGATCGCATGAAATCGAGCCGGCTGCCAGGCGCGACGGCATCGCGGTGATTGACCTGAATGCGAAGCTGCGTTCGGCCTCGGTCGAATCCGGGAAACGAATTGGGTTCGAATATTCGAGCGGCGGCCGGGCGATTGTCCGTTTCGACCGCAAACCGTCGCGAATCGAAGTGGACGGGACCCCGGCAGCCGAAGACGCCATGCCGATTGACTGCGCCGGTCCGGCCGATTGCGCGGTCCTGCTGCCCCGCGGGGCACACCGCGTCACGGCGGTTCAGTGATCACTCGGTAGTGGCTCTGTTTTGACCGCGCGCCATCCCGGCAGAATCGGTAAACGTCTGCGATCATGCACTCACCGAGATCCGCCGATTTCAGATGGCCGAGAAGTCGCCGTCCACGGACAACTCCACCCCATTCACGCAGCTCGAATCGTATGAGGCAAGGGACAGCGCGGCCGTCGCAATTTCCTCAGAACGACCATCTTTCCCGGTGGGATCAGGGATTCGAACATCTGCCTCGTCTCGTTGTCGAGTCGCTGGACGTCCGGCGGACCCGGACAGCAAGTTCACCCGAAAATTCCTGCCCTTCCGCTCGTTGAGCCCACGAGCGTGCGAATTAGCGCCAGGATCTGAGAGCGCTCAGGGCCCTGGGGCTCACGCCATCTCGGAGGCCCGCGCCAGTGCCTGCGTGTCGATATACTCCCGGATGTTCGCCACTTTGCCATTTCGAACGGTTATAGCGAAGACCCAGTGATCCTCGAACGTCGTTTTCGTGGCTTTGATTCTCCCCGTAGCAAAGCCGACGACCATAACCCGATCTCCCTGCGCTATGAACTCGGGGGGCTCCGGGTAGGAAGTTTCCACCGTCTCGTTGGCCTTCTGAAGTAAATTCTCCAATCCCGCGCGCCCACGGTGCGTGCCGGCCAGCGGCCAGTCCTCGCCCGGAATGATCCACTCAATATCTTCCGCAGACAACGCCAGCAAACCTTGCTTGTCGCGGCGGCCGAGTGCCGCAAGAAAATTCTTCACAATCCGGACATTCTCTTCTGTGCTCATCGAAATCTCTCCACTCCCTGACATCGGATCGTGTCCGATCTAATCGGAGGTTTTTGTTTGTACTTCCCGGGCCGGTCCGCTGGTCGTCGATACACACGCCTGCGTCCGGTACCTCGAACAGGACCGGCGGTTGTCGCGGCGCGCTGAAGCGGATATTGATCGCGCGAATTCCACCCGCGGTCGCTTATCGCGTCGTTCGGATCCTGCAAAACCCGACGTCCGGTTTCAGACTCGCGCCGCTGGATCTTAAATTTGCCCGATCGGGTGATCGCCGCGACCGCTCTCGCATTGGGTTTTCTTCTCGTTACGCGTGACGGGAGGATTCGAGCTTCGGACCTCCGAGCGATCTGGTGAGAGGCGTCAGAGCCAATATTGCCATTGTCCGGCAATCACGACATAAGCCGCGAGGACTCCGTTGGTCACGGCGTGGGCGAGGATGCAGTCCCACAGGTTGCGCGTCCGCACCATCCACCAGTTGTAGACGATGCCCGCGGCCAGACCCACGTCCCAAAACGCTCCGTGCTCGGATGCGAACAGCAGCGCGGTTATCCAGAACGCGAAGGGCGCGTACGTTCCGAGCGGGATGCGTTCGAAATCCTGCGAATCGATCAGCCAGCGCATCAGCCATCCGCGCCAGAAAAGCTCCTCGAGTATCGGCACGGCGACCACGCTGACGGCGATGCGGAAGAAGAGGAACACCGGATCGTGTCTCAATG
>JASHSD010000535.1 GCA_030036985.1 Bryobacteraceae bacterium | reverse complement strand
AGCCCCACTGGTGGGCGCCGGGACGCGGCGATATCGATGTGACGCTGGCGCAGGTCGGCTTCAACCTGGCGCAGTTGGTGATTCCGGTTTTTCTGCTGCTGCCCGTGGGCATTCCGGCGGCGTTCAGTGTGACTCATCTGCTGCCGGGTTACGCGCTAGGATTTCTCGTCGGGTCGTTGGGCATGGTGCGAATGGCCGTGGCGCTGGCGCGGGGGGAGAACCGGCGCAATGTCACCGCGCATGTCTACGGGAACAACGTCCCGGCGATTATCGCTTACACGCTTACGATTCTGCTGCCGGCTTATCTGCGAACGCACGATGCTGTCGTTGCGTGGGAGACCGGCGCCGCGGCGGTGGTATGGACCGGCATTATCAAACTGGCCGCTGCCCCGTTCGCAGACGCCATTCGCCGCTTCATTCCGGCTCCCGCCGCGATGACCGTCTTCGGCGCGGCCATGTACAGCTATCTCGCACTGGTTCTGCTGCAACGCGTCTTCGATCAGCCGCTGGTGGGACTGGTCGCGCTGGCCATCATTCTGATCGGCGTGCTGGCCAATGTTCCGATTACGCGCCAGCGCCTGCCGCCGTTCATCGTCGCGTGGGTTGTTCCGCTGGCGGTCGCGATCGCCATCGGTTATGTGCGGCCCGTGTGGGAAGGCGTTGTGCCTAAGGCGCCGTTCGCCATCGTGCCGAATCCTTTGCATGCTCTGGTTCTGGCTCTGCCTTACATGTCGGTCATTGCGCCGATGGCCTTCTATCACGTGCTGCAGGACATCGCGTCGGCGGCGGGCGGCGCCGCGGTGGGAGACGATTACGACGCGCGTTCGCTCCTCGCCTGGGATGGTCTCGGAACCCTTGTGTGCGGCCTCGCGGGCAGCATCGTGGCGCCGGTGGTCTATGCGATGCTTCCGCCGTATAAGGCCATGGGCGCGCGCATCAGCTATGCGTTGTGGACTCCGATCTGTTTTCTCGCAGTGGTCGCGAGCGGGCTGACGATTTACGTCGCGCAGTTGTTTCCGTGGCCGATTCTGGCCGCGATCATCGCCTATGTGGCGATCGGCGTGGGCACGGCGACGGTGCGCCGCGTGGATCCCAAATACCTGAGCGCGGTGCTGCTGGGATTCGTGCTGCCGTGCGGCGCGGTGGTGGCGGCGGCCATGAATTCGGCGCTGCCCGCGCTGCGGCTTTCGGCCGCCGATGCGGCTGTGCAGGCGGCGTTGAATCGCTCGATCTACTGGTCGTCCGTACAAGGTCTGGCCAATGGATTTTTGTTCCTGGTGCTGGTGGTCAGTTCGCTGTTGACAGAGGCCACCGACCGCCGGTTCGGGCGCGCGGCGATGTGGTGCCTGATCGCGGCGGTCTTCTCCTGGTTCGGGCTTATGCATTCGGCGCTGATTCGCTGGGGTGCGCAGCCGGCTTATGCGGCGGGATGGCTCGCGGCCGCGGCGATCGCGTATTCGGCTCGTTGGTGGGGGGACTCGGCAGTCACGCCTGAGCAGCCTTAGCAAATTGGGGAGAAATTACAGATTTTCTCCGAGATCGAGTCGCCGTTTCGTTTTAAGCGGACCCATTGAGCGCTTCTATGCTCCCTTGCCACTGCTGAGGCTCTAATTGTCAGCCTCTGGCGGCAGCCCTCAGCCGCATGTCGGATTGGCCAGGGGATGCTGTTCTTGACTTTAGCCAAGACTCGATTTCGCCCTCCTGAAAGCGCCACTGCTTCCCAATTTTCAACCCGGGAAGCGTTCCGGATTCCGCCCATAAGCAGATCGTTCGTTGCGAAACCGACAGTATTCCAGCCAGATCCTGGGCTGTCAGGAGCTTCCGCGAGAGCACGTGGTCGATTATGATTGCGGGCGTGAACCCTGTCAAGCGCTCATTTTGTCGCTCATTTTGTAATTTGTCACGGACCCCCGATAAACCCATATTTTTTCGGCAAGAAAATCCGTTGATTAGGGGTCTGATTGGTGCTATTGTGGCCGTGACATCGGCAATATCGTCCTTAGCTGGGGAGAATGGACATGAACACAACGTTATTTGCTGTTCTGTCGGCTTCATCGCTAATAGCTGCGTCTGCGTCGACTCTTCTTAAGGGACAGACCCAGGCGCCTCACACATTCGAGGTGGCATCCATCAAACCACACCCCATCAGTGGCGTTTTGATCAAGCCGTGGACTCCGAACTTTCAGTGCGATCCAAAGCTTCATTGCGGAGTCGTTGGCAGCCGATTTCGTGAAATCTCTGTGAGCCTGGCCGAGTTGATCGTCGACGCTTACAAGATAAAGAAATTCCAGATTGTCGGCCTGCCCGGCTGGGGCGATTCGGGGCACGACATGTACGATGTGGAAGCCAAGATCGCGGACGATGTCGCTCCGACTCCCGACGAGGCCCGTATTATGCTCCGGACTCTGCTGGCGGACCGCTTTCAACTCAGGGTTCACCACGAGTCCAGGGTGTTCGAGGTGTATGCCCTGGTTGTGTCGAAGAAGGGTCTCAAACTGATTCCAAATCAAAAGGCCTGCTTTTTCGTACGCCCCGGCGCCGGAAGGGGCATCCCTGCTGCCAAGCGACGCAGCGAGGGGAGCGGAGCCTCTGACAATTCGTCGGAATCCCTGTTTCCGTGGGCCTTCTATGCACAAGCACTCTCTATTTTTACGGACCGCCCGGTGCTTGACGAGAGCGGGCTTGCCGGCGCCAATTACTGCACATCCGAGGGTCAAGATCCTTTCGCGGCGATCATGGTCGAGGGTGGCAACGAGCGTCCCAAGGACGGCTGGGTCTACCCCGTGGTCGAAGAAAAGTGGGGGATGAAGCTCGAGCCCAAAAAAGCACAACTGGATGTACTGGTAGTCGACGGGGTCGAAAGGCCATCCGGGAACTGAACGTAGCGCTGGCAGCCAAAACGGCAGCCGTTCGGAATAGCCCGTGGGCGACGGGGCTGCCGCCTTGGGAGAGTATGCCGGTTCGTTTAGGATCGATTCGCCAAAATCTCTCCGGCTGGTTGGGCTCCTCTCTCGACCCCGATTAGATTAATCCAGTCCGCCGAAGATAGTTATCCTTATGACCTGCCTTCTGGTTTTGGCAAAGCGTGCATCTGCCGACCTTTGTGGCATAGGCTCCTATTACGATTGTGGCGTGGTCTGTGGAACGGGTGACTTGTCATTTCCGTGGTGCATCGCTGTATGCACGAATTGCGCAGACGAAATGGGCTTTCCCTTTGATAACGACAGCGGAGCTTGTTGGCCCGGGGAGTAGTATTTGCCGCCGTGCCGTAGCTGGTAAGGCTGCTGCGATAAAGCCGGGGATCTTGACTCCGGTCCCGTTCGGATCGCTCACCGTTCTTCGGCGCTGCCCGCGCTGCGGCTTTACGCGGCGGTGCAGGCGGCGTTGAATCGCTCGATCTACTGGTCGTCCGTGCAGGGCCTCGCCAATGGGTTTTTGTTCCTTGTGCTCGTGGTCAGTTCGCTGTTGACAGAGGCCATCGACCGGCGGTTCGGGCACGCGGCGATGTGGTGCGTGATCGCCGCGGTCTTCTCCTGGTTCGGGCTCATGCATTCGGCGCTGATTCGCTGGGGTGCGCAGCCGGCTTATGCGGCGGGATGGCTCGCGGCCGCGGCGATCGCGTATTCGGCTCGGTGGTGGGGAAGTTCCTTTTGATTTTTATAAAGTGGGGCGCCCCGTGCCTGATTTCGCTCAGACGATCGCCGGTTTGGTTACCCCGCCGGAACAGGGGCCGCTGTTTACGGGAACGGCTGCCGCCCATTGATACGACTTTCACCACGCAGAGCCTCGAGGTAGTGCGCGGCTTAGTGCTCCGATTCGCCATGGGTGCGACCGGAGGCTTGATTGGACGGTAGCAGAAGGGTTGGGCCGGGCCGCGCGATGCGCCGGGCGGTGGTGTCGCTAATTGGCTGATTCGGCAATATCGAAGCCCGAGAAAAAATAGTTTGAGGGATTGTGACTGGGTTGCGCCGGGCGGAAGCCCGGCGGCAGGCCCGAAGGCCTGCCCCACAAAAACCGGCAAAAGGCTGACAGAAATTATCTGGTGGTGGTTCATGTTGATAGAATCGAGGGCGTTTCGGCACTCACAAAAAAATGAAGAGCTTTCTTGCTATCGGCATCGTTGTTGTCGCCCTGGTCGCCGCGGGTATCTACTACAAGTACGGACGCCATGGCGGAAACGACGGCAACGCCCCTGACGGCTACATCACCGGCGTCGTCCGGAGCGACAGCGGTCCAGAGGCCGGCGTCTGGGTCATTGCCGAAACCAAACAGCTCCCCACGGGGTTCATCAAGATCGTCGTGACCGACGATCAGGGCCGCTTCGCCCTTCCTCAACTCCCCGACACCACCTATCAGGTATGGGTCCGCGGCTACGGCCTGCGCGATTCCGCCAAAACGCAGATGAAGCCCAACGCGGAGAACGTCATGCTCCACGTCGATAAGGCCACGTCCGCCAGGGAGGCCGCTCAAGTCTACCCCGGCAACTACTGGCTGTCTCTGCTGCAGCCGCCGCCCCCTTCCATGTTCCCGGGCACCGGAGCCGGCGGCAACGGTTTCACGCCGCTCATGGTGACTCAGAACCACTGGATTAACGCGATCAAATCCGATTGCAATTTCTGCCATCAGCTCGGCAACCAACTCACGCGGACGCTGGACGACGTCTATGCCGGGAAGCCCGGTCTGAAAACGCCCGAAGATGCCTGGGAGTGGCGCCTCGGCACCGGCACCCGCGGTTCCGCCATGTATGGAGCCCTCCTCAGACAGGGCAAAGGCTCCCTTAAGGTTTTCGCCGATTGGACGACCCGGATCGCCAACGGCGAGGTTCCACCCGCGCCTCCGCGGCCACAGGGGATCGAGCGCAACGTGGTCCTCACGCTTTGGGATGTCGGCGACGACCACTCCTTCATGCACGACCAGATCTCCACAGACAAGAACCATCCTTCGGTAAACGCCTGGGGTCCGAACTACGCCGTCAGCGCGGGCCATGGCCAGCTCATCATTCTCGATCAGAAGACGAACAGCACCAGGGCTCTCGACATTCCGTTGCGCGAGCCGCGCGCGTCCGTTCCCTCGCGCTTTCCCAAGCCCATTCGGCCCTCGCTCCATTGGGGCAACGAATGGCTGTGGTCGAATCCGCCCTATAATCCGGCCGATCCACACAACCCGATGATCGACAGCAAGGGCCGGGTGTGGATGACGTCGCAGATCCGCGATAACACGACCTCCGGCTGGTGCAAGGACCCTTCAAACAAGTTCGCCGCATGGTATCCGCTCGAAAAGAGCGCCCGCCAGGCGTCTTTCTACGAACCGAAGACGGGTAAATTCACGTTGATCGAGACCTGCTTCGGGACCCACCACCTGCAGTTCGACAACGACCCCGATGAGACGGTCTATTTCAACGAACTCACCGGCCCCGTCATCGGCTGGATCGATTCAAAGGTCTACGACGAAACGAAGGACGAACAGAAGGCGGTCGGCTGGTGCCCGCAGGTTATCGACACCAACGGCGACGGCAAGATCACCAAGCCGTGGAACGTTTGGCGAGTGCCCCCGGTGGATGCCACGGCCTATCAGAATCAGACTTCGGTGGTTCCCGAAGCTACGCCGTACGATCCGCACCGCGACACACTGGTCGACTACAACCTCTACGGGCTTATCCCCAGCCCCGTCGACGACAGCGTCTGGGGCGTCTCGGAGAGTTTTCCCGGCTACCTGATCCGCCTGCGGCGCGGCGACAATCCGCCGTCGACCTGCAGCACGCAGATCTTCAAGGTTCCCGCTCCGGGGTTCGATCCCCGCGGCGTCGATATCACCACCGATGGCGTGGTCTGGACGGCTCTCGCCGCCAGCAGCGACTTGGCCAGCTTCGACGTGCGCAAGTGCAAGGACCTGAGCGGCCCGCAGAAGATCGACGGCTCCGAGTGCCCCGAGGGTTGGACGCTCTACCCGACCACCGGTCCGAAATTCAAAGGCACCGACGTTCCCGCCGATTTTCATTACTACAATTGGGTGGATCAGCACAACGTCTCCGGTTTCGGAGTCAACACGCCGATAGCGACCGGATCGAATTCCGATTCGCTGCTCGTGCTGAATCCCGAGACCCGGCAGTGGACCACTCTGCGCGTGCCCTATCCGATGGGCTTCTACTCACGCGGTCTCGATGGCCGCATCGACGACCCCGACGCCGGATGGAAAGGCCGGGCGCTTTATTCCAACTACGGCACCCACTTCGTCTGGCACATCGAAGGCGGGAAGGGCACCAAGGGCAAGATCGTTAAGTTCCAGTTCCGCCCGGACCCGCTCGCCCGGTAGTGTTCTGCCGCGACTTCAGGCGCCACATTTAAGGACGCGACTGAAGTCGCGTGTCCGAACCACATAGACTAACGATAGCGCCCGTGGAGATTCGACGGACGGTAAGGTTCTTCCGGGGGCGAAGGCCGATGAGACCCGGCGAAAAGTCTGCGCCATAAACGTACCAGCCAGTGCAACATTGCCGACTCCTTTCCGGGAACCGTATCATAATTGTGCGGCGGAGTCATCCCGGGTCGGCGGCGGCATCAGCACATGGCGGACGGCCGCAATGAATTTGCGGGCTACTTCGACAGCATCGGTAGCCTCTTGGGTTGAAACCTCGGCAATCGGTCCGGTGTCGTAATCCGCGACGGCTTTGAAGTCGTAGGCTTTGGAAAGAAAGCCGCGCTGGGTCACGTCCGCATGCTCCGGGTGAACGCCGGGTCGTCCCTGGTAAGGCGCAGAAATTCGACGTTGACGCCTTTGTGCGTCCTGACCACCTTGCCGCCGCGCTCGAAGATGACGGTTTGCGCGGCGTGAAATGCCGCGAGATACGCGGCGCGGCCCGCATCGTAGTGGAGACCTATGGCGATCATGATCCGGCCGCGTTCAAGGTGGTCATCGGCGTTCTGTAAAAACCGTGAAGCTTCCGGGGTCACAGGTCCAGCCCGTCGCGCCGGATTTCATGCATGAGCGGGGGGCGTTCGCGGTACGCGCGCGCCGGATAGGGTTTAGCATCGAAGAAAGCGCCGGTTTCATCAATGAATTTCACGCGCAATTCGGCCAGCCTGTGAAGCTCAGCCCAGCGGTCGGATGGGCCGTTCATGCCATTTACGAAAACAGCCACATCGTAATCGGAATCCGGCAGCGCATCGCCCCGCGCGCGAGCCGTATAAAACGACGCGCTCCAACGCTCGGCGGGGCGGTCGCCGTACATCTCCGCGAGTGCGGCGCGGAATTTGGCGAGGATTGGATTGGCTCGCATAATGAGGGGACTCCGATCATGATCGGTTATTTCCAGCATAAGGCGGAGGCGGTCCGCTATACTGAGGCGTTTGGGTGCGCGACAAAGTGATCGATTCGAAAAAGTAGTGAATATGGGGGGAAGTCCGAGCGTAGGAATACGTCAAGGGAGCGGTGCGCAGGTTGATTCCTGACTCCCGGAGACCGCTCCCTCGCGGTCGCGGCTCGGTACGGATCCCATTTCCAGGTTCCCAATGAATCCCGACCTGCTGGCCTTCGGATTCCTCGAATACGTCGTTTTTCTGCTCTCGACCACGTGCCATGAAGCGTCCCATTCGCTGGTCGCGAAATGGGGCGGCGACACCACGGCGCTCGAGGGCGGACAGGTGTCGCTGAACCCGCTGCCGCACATTCGACGCGAACCGTTCGGCATGATCGTCATGCCGCTGCTCGGCATCGCCACTCAGACCGGATTGATCGGCTGGGCCAGCGCGCCCTACAACGCCGAATGGGCGAAGACGCATCCGAAGCACGCCGCCCGAATGTCGCTGGCCGGTCCGGCGGCGAACTTCAGCCTGGCGCTTCTGGCGGGAATCCTTATGCGCATCGGCCTCACGATGGGTTCGTTTGTTCCGGTCACGCCATCGTTTTCGCAGATTGTGGGGCCAGCAGTCGAAGGCGGAATCGGAGATGGCCTGGCGACCGTCCTCAGCGTGTTTTTTTCGCTGAACATCCTGCTCGGTTTCTTCAATCTGATCCCGTTCCCGCCGCTCGACGGTTACGGCGTCCTGGGCCTGTTTACCACGCATTCCGGGGCTCTGCGCCTGCAGGAATTGCGCATGAAAATGGGCGCTTTTTCACTACTGGGACTGGTGATCGCGTGGCGGCTGTTCGACCGCATTTACCCCGATCTGTTCGCTATCGGACTGCGTACTTTTTATGCCGGATATCGCTTCTCCTGAATCCCGATAGGGTTGATCCTGTATCCTATAAGCATTAACCCTGTGGATCACCTCGACCTGCTCGAAGCTGAGAGCATTCATATCATTCGCGAAGTGGCGGCCGAGTTCGCCAATCCGGTCATGCTGTATTCGATCGGCAAGGATTCGTCCTGCATGGTGCGGCTGGCGCAGAAGGCGTTCTACCCCGGTCGGATTCCGTTCCCGCTGCTGCATATCGACACCACGTACAAGTTCCGGGAGATGATCGAGTTCCGGGACGAGTTCGCGAAATCGATCGGGGCGAAACTGATCGTGCACACGAACCGGGAGGCGATCGACAATGGCGCGAACCCGCTGCGGCTTGGTACGCAGAAATGTTGTTCGCTGCTGAAGACGAAGTCGCTGCTCGACGGCCTCGCCGAAGGCGGATACGATGCCGCGTTCGGCGGCGCGCGGCGCGACGAGGAGAAGTCGCGGGCGAAGGAGCGGGTCTATTCGTTCCGCGACGAGTTCGGGCAGTGGGATCCGAAGAACCAGCGGCCGGAGCTTTGGAACGTCTACAACGCGCGCGTGGATAAAGGCCAGCACATTCGCGTTTTCCCGCTTTCGAACTGGACCGAGCTGGACGTGTGGCAGTACATCGCGCGCGAGCGCATCCCCATCGTGCCGCTCTATTACGCCAAGCCGCGGCCGATGGTGGTGCGGGGCGGGGCGTTGATTCCGACCGAGCAGGAGTGGAATCTGCTGCCCGGCGAGAAACCGCAGATGGTGATGTGCCGGATGCGCTCGCTGGG